>DATNQE010000539.1:0-13621 GCA_036702895.1 Trichocoleus sp.
CCCAAAGGGTAGCTAAACCACCCCAAACCCCTCGTCTGGCAGGCTTAGGAGAAACATCAGCGCTAGGCGGCCGATTTAGCTCTCCCGGGACCATGCCGGGCGGGGGAGAGTCCTGAGAAAAAGGTTCAGCCATAGCGCGTCTAGCTCCCGACAATGCTTACTTAGGCCAACCGTCCCAGGGGTTGACTTCCACAATGGAATCTTCCGTGAAGACTACTTTGTAGTCAATCAGAGAAGCCTCATCATCAGCGGAGCTAGCCAACAGATTCGGCAGTGGCGTTTGCGCCAGGGCGGTTTGAGAAGCGCTATCCTCCGCCTCATAGCCCACAATGTCCCCCGCCTCGTTGACCCGCACCCGGTAGGTCAAGTCGCTATCAAAACTATCGGGTCGAGGAGCCGCCTTGATCCTGCGGGAGAGTTCGCTATTGAGCGAGAGGATTAAAGCGCGATCGCGAATTCGGTTTGCGATCGGGTTCTCCAGTTCTCCACCGTCAGGAGGCGTTGCCGCTATCGCTGCGCCGGGTCCACCAACTGCATTGGCCTCGAAGGGTTCGACGACCACTTCTCCGGCCGGGGTAAAGCGAGCAATAAAGCGCGCAACCGGCTCATCCACAGGTTCCGTTGGGCTCGGCGCTGAGAACACTAGATTGAGCAACGGCGTACTTTCATGATTGGCCTGGGCGACCTCCCCCAGGCTCTTGTATCCCAAAATATCGCCGTTCTCGGCAACCGCCACCTCATAGCGCCAATCCTCGGTCGGCAGTGGATCTGCGCTCCACTGTTCGTTGAGTTCGTCGTTGAGCCCCTGCCGCAGCTGCTCCACCGTTTGCGGATCGTTGATTACCGGTGCATTTTCAATGCGCTGCGCCTCCGGATCAGGCGCTGTTGCAGCGTTTGCCGCAGCCGTAGCGGTCTGTGGCGCCGGAGAGGACGCTGCAGCGGTTGCCGAGCTGCCCTCATCTGGCTCTGTCAAGGACGACTCGGGATCCGACGTCCGATTCGGCTCGAAAGTAGGGGGTGGCACGAAGAACAGCGCCAGACCAGCTGCCGCCAGCGCTGAAGCCCCTAATACTGCTGGAGCAGCCCGCTTGGCGATGGGCTCTGCTGGCTTCACAAAACGGCGCGGCACTGGGCTCAGATTCAGCGTCAAATCAGGCAGCGTTTGGGCATCGGCCAGCAGCTGATCGACAGCCTCCATCAGGTCAAAAAACTGTACCGTACTCAGCTTGATATCGAGAGGAGCGGTAACGCTAGTATCTTCCGCCTGGCCCGTACCTTGCGTGGGTTTGTCGCTGCGCACAATCAAATGATGGTACGGCCCATCCCCCGGCTTAAGCTCCACCAAAGGAGGCTCTGTCTTAGACAAAGGGTGGGGCACTCCGCTCAGCAGCCGTTGAGCATAAGCGCTCACCGCCGCAACCAGCTGCTCCAAAAATTCACGCCCCCCTGTTAGCGGACCCGCTGCCGCTCCCGGTAGGTGGCACTCCACGTTGAGCAGCACGGCCATTGGCCCCATACTGCTGTCTCCGTTCGTACTGAGCCCCTCTAGCATCAAACTGCAGTTAGGCAGACTGTACTGGCGTTGAATCGTCATACGGCCTCCCCATCAAACAAACTGGTCCAGAGCCGCTGAGTACCTTGTGCCCCAGTGCACAAAAGCAGCTGAGCCAACAAGCTCATCGCCAGCTCGTCGAGTTTCTCATCACTACTGTAAGCAATCACCCCAGCTCGGCTGGGATTCATACGGGAGCGAAAGTGGCTGCGAAACCGCATTAGATAGTCTGCCAGACGAAAGTGGTGCTCCAGCGCCAAGTGCTTGTCACTGAGCTGCTGGTATCCCAACAGCAGCTGCCGAATCAGCACAGTCAACCGCCGCGACAGAGAGCAAATAATAACTGAAAGCGCCTTAGCTTCAGTGTAGTTGAGCGGTCGTCGCTGGCTGTAGCGACGCATTGGATTGGTGCTGCGCAGCAGCCACAGGTGAACCCTACCGCGAATGATATCTTGCAGCTCTAGCTCGCGAGCCGTTATGAGCATCGCCTCTGAGCCTCCCAAATCTAGCGCCTCAATAGCCAGCAGCAGCAGGTCAAGCTGCACCTTAGCCCGACGCGGGCACTCCTCCCGAGGGAGATCCGGATCGGGCAACACATCTAGAATCAAAGGTTGGGACTTAGCCGGTGGGCTGTCTACTTGCATCACGCTGTGGCTCATTCAAACAGATACTATCAAAACACGGTTTATGACCGCTTTAGCAGAGGGAGGACCGAACCTGACAGCTAGCGAGCGTCATTTCGCTGGCCCAGGGTCTGCTACGGGAGTTGCCCCAAAGGGAGCACCCCAACAATCTTGCCCCAGAGTGCTTGCCAAAGATCCATTATGGCAAACCCCTTCTGATAACCTACGTTCTCACTCAGACACAATCAGGGTTCCCAAAGGCCAAGCTGCTAGGACAGCAATAGAGCGGGCCTACTTTAATTCACTTTCGTCATGCCCTTAACAAGCCACTCGTCATTCTGACGCACCAGGTCGTACTGCATAGTGAGCGAGTCCGTGTAGGAAGCGGAGTCGTTCTCAATGCCCATCTCGAAATAGCGTCCCGTTTCTGTTACGGTTGCGGTTGCCCGCAGCACCTCAGCGGTCGGATCGTTGGGTTCAACCGACTGAATATCCAACGTGTGTTCGTACTCCCAGTACCAGTTTGACTGCTGGGCTTCCTGGGCGCGTCGCTCCCATTGAGTAAGCGCGGGCTGGGCTAAGGCCGATTTTAGGCTGTCAAGATTGTGATCTGGGCCTAAGGCTTCCCGCTTAGCCGTCAGCCAGTTCTGAATAGCGCGCTCGGCAATTTCTTCAACCCCAATTTGCTCAGCCTGGGTAGGCGCAGCAGGGATTTCAATAGCAGGCTCAGAAACGTTAATCGCCAGAGGTTGGCCTTCTACCTTAGGGCCACCTCCCAACCCGGCAATCAGGCCCAAGGTGCGGGTTGTTAGAAAGCCCAGCAGGCCCATGCCCAGCAGCCCAGCGACAAAAAGTAGGGCCAGCCGATCCCAACGCGGAGATCGGGCGCTGCGCTGGCGGCTGTCCTCTCCCAAAGCGGTTACGGCAGGTCGAGCACTATCGGAGGTGGGCTGACCACGACCATTTTGATACGCTGGCGGCTTAGCTGGCGTCGCTGCCTCTAGACGACCTTCGGGAGAGAGCTGAGACACGCGCTCAGCTACCGAGAGACCATGAGTTCCTTCCTCGTCTGCAAGGGTGGCTGAGGGTTCCATCCGGCCAGCAGCGGCTAGCCCAGCAAAGGGGTTCTCCAAACTGCGGAGTCCCTCCGGCTTAAAATCTGGCCGGGCGGCAGATCTGGCGGCGGAGCGTGCCGCTGTACGCCCCCTTTTCGGCTGAGCCTGGGAAACCTGCTCTGTCGGCATAGAACCTGCCGCCATTGAGCCAGGGGGTGCCTGGCCAGATGCACCCAGTTGAGTAGGCGTAGCCGCACTCTCGGATGTTGAGCTGCGAGACTGCTGCCGCCACTGCGGAAAAGACACAGGATTACTGTTGGGGCTGTCCGCGGGCATGGCTTCTAAGTAGGCCTGCACCTGGGGATCCGCAAAATATTCCTTGAGGGTAGTCAGCTGCTCTCGCAAATCACGGAAATGGGGAAATACCTCGTCTTTGAGCCAGCGCTCGGCATACAGGCAAAGCCCCGGCAGCAGGTCAGGTGCGCCCTGAGAATGCTCCCGGATAAAGGCCAATGGCTCATATTCCTGGCTCAGCTCCAAGGCCTGACTGGCTTCCTGAGTTTGGCCTAGGAGCAGGGCACAAACGGCCTGCTCCAGGTGAACATCCTGCTGGGCAGCCACTCGCATCAACAGCTGTTTAGCCCGCCGCACTAGAGCCGGCTGATGGCGGGCAAAGCCACGAGCTAGCAGAGCATACACCGTTAGATAAGTGGCTACAGCCGAGGGGCGCCGGGCTTCTGCCTCAAAAAGCTCCTGCTGCTCCGAGGCGGTCAAATAGTCCCGCAGCTGCTGAATAAAGCGGAGAAAATCGTCAATGCCTAGACCAGAGAGATCGTCGTCGGTGCCCTCAATGCCGCCGCGGTCCTGGAGCATTCCCTGCAGCAGCTTGATACCCTGGCGGCGCTCTCGGGTTTGGTCAAGCGGGCGGGCCAGCAGCTCTAAAACCCGGTAGGGCCGCAGTTTGTAAAGCTCGGTTTGAATCTCAGCTCGAATAACCGGCAGCAGGTTTTCACGTACCAGCAGCTCGTGTCCCGTTTCGAGGGATTCGGCAGCGGTTTCATACTGGCGCTGCTGCCACTGCTCCCGGCCTAGCTCCAAGCAGGCCAGCGCCAGCGTCAGCACGGTGTCGGCCAAAGCGGCTTTGGGATCGCCTAAGTGGGCTTTCTCTAAGCTGAGAGAGCCGCTGGAGAGGTAGGGGCGGCCCAGGCGAATTACCAGCTCATACTCCCCTAGCTCCAGCAGAATCAGCAGCGCGCCGACAAACTGACTGTCGTCAATTTCGATGGTAGGAGTGTAGGCCGGATCGGGCAGGGCTGGGTCAGATGCTAGCGATCGCAACGCCGCTTCCCCCACATCACCACTGACTTCTGCAGGCACGGGAGCCGGCTCAATAGGGCCATCAGGATCGTCAGGGGCGTAAGCTTTGGCCAGAAACTTGCTGTCGTAGTCCTTGCGCGAGTCCTCCTGGGAGAGCACCTGGTAGGCTTCGTCAATCAGCTGTTTGCGGGCCTCAATAGCAATTTCGGAATACTCTCTACGGGGCAGCTGCAGGGTGCGATCGCGATGGGCCTGTTTCAGCTGATCTGCCGTTGCCTGAATCGGCAAGCCCAGAATGCGGTAGTAGTCCAACGGAATTCGCACAGCTTAGATCCCCACCAGTGAATTCAACCGAATAGTATCCAAAAAGATTGGCAACAGACGCAGGAATAGCCTATCTTCTGTAATCCCTTAAGCCAATCCTCTAGGCCAATCTCTGCGCCCCTGCCCTGCCCGATGCTGCCCTGGCTCGGCCCTAGCCCCTAGCAGCCAAGCGTGATGCTGATTAGCTTAGCGCCAGTTTTCATCAACTCATCATATTAGAATGGGGAGATTCAATTAACTGGACACTGCTCAATTTGTCTTAGAAATTGATGATTTGCGGTCGCCTCTGCTCGGCCTGAGGCCCCAGGCGACCCTTCCAGTGGGGCTACTAGATCTATTTAGATATTAGATATATCTAGTAGCCTCCTGAGAGTTAAGTAGATGGGCTAAGCGTAGGAATTCAGGCTGCTCCTGAACCACGCCTTAGAGAGTTAGAGGGGAGCGAGTTTACCCTCAAACCTAGCTTGAGAAGCTGGCATCAAGACTGGCGCTAAGTTTAACAAGCGCCTGAAAAGGCTGACGTTCAGGCTGATCAGTTAGGCAACCTTTTCGCTATAGTCAGAGATCGGACATTGCGGCTTAGGATTCAGCAGAACCATGGTTCAGGAAAGGACATTACCTACGTTTCACGCAGCCACAGCCCAGCTCACTGAGCAAGAGGGGCTGAGGCTCTATGAAGATATGGTGCTTGGCCGCTTCTTCGAAGACAAGTGCGCCGAGATGTATTACCGGGGCAAAATGTTTGGGTTTGTCCACCTCTACAACGGCCAAGAAGCTGTTTCCACGGGCGTGATCAAGGCCATGCGCTCCGATGATTTTGTCTGCAGCACCTACCGCGATCACGTTCACGCCCTCAGCGCTGGCGTGCCGGCCCGCAATGTTATGGCCGAACTCTTTGGCAAGGAAACCGGCTGCAGCCGGGGCCGAGGCGGCTCTATGCACCTGTTTTCGGCCGAGCACAACCTCCTGGGCGGATTTGCCTTTATCGGAGAGGGAATTCCCGTTGCGCTAGGCGCCGCTTTTCAGTCCCGCTACCGCCGAGAAGCCATGGGTGATGCCGGAGCGGACCAGGTGACTGCCTGCTTCTTTGGAGATGGCACGACCAACAACGGCCAGTTTTTTGAATGTCTCAACATGGCCGCTCTGTGGAAGCTGCCAATTCTGTTTGTAGTAGAAAACAACAAGTGGGCCATTGGTATGGCTCATGAACGAGCCACTTCACAGCCCGAAATTTATCGTAAGGCCAGCGTTTTTGGGATGCCCGGTGTGGAGGTGGACGGCATGGACGTGCTGGCGGTGCATACCGCTGCCCAGCAGGCTGTTGAGCGAGCCAGAGCCGGGGAAGGGCCGACTCTGATTGAGTGCCTTACCTACCGCTTCCGGGGCCACTCCCTAGCCGATCCTGACGAGCTGCGCTCTAAAGCCGAGAAAGAAGCCTGGCTGGCGCGCGATCCCCTCAAGCGGTTTGAGAGCTATTTAATTGAGCAAAACCTGGCGGACGAAGAGACCCTCAAGGGCATTCGCAAACAGGTACAGGACACTGTAGACGAAGCCGTTACCTTTGCCGAGGAAAGCCCTGAGCCCAACGCTGACGAACTGTACCGCTACATCTTTGCCGAAGACGCTTAGTTTCGCGAATCCTGAGCGTGCCTTAAGGGCTTCCAGGCCTGTTTAAAAGCGTTTCTGGCTGAGCCTGGGCAGCTGAACCATGTCTGAATCTCACCTTTAGACCCCTTTACTTGCAGAATTTTTGAAAATGGCAGAAACCTTGTTGTTCAACGCCCTGCGGCAGGCAATTGACGAAGAAATGCAGCGGGACCCCACTGTTTTTGTGCTGGGGGAGGATGTTGGCCACTACGGCGGCTCCTACAAAGTAACCAAAGATCTGTATCAGAAGTACGGCGAGCTAAGAGTGCTCGATACCCCCATCGCCGAAAACAGTTTTACCGGCATGGCGGTAGGGGCAGCGATGACGGGTTTGCGGCCCATCATCGAAGGGATGAACATGGGCTTTTTGCTGCTGGCCTTCAATCAGATTGCTAACAACGCCGGGATGCTGCGCTACACCTCCGGCGGCAACTTCAAAATTCCCATGGTGATTCGCGGTCCTGGTGGTGTCGGGCGTCAGCTCGGCGCTGAGCACTCTCAGCGTTTGGAGGCCTATTTTCAGGCAGTGCCGGGGCTGAAGATCGTGGCCTGTTCTACTCCGTACAATGCCAAGGGGCTGCTGAAGTCGGCCATTCGCGACAACAACCCGGTGCTGTTTTTTGAGCACGTGCTGCTCTACAACCTGAAGGAAGATCTGCCCGACCACGAGTATCTGGTGCCGTTGGATAAGGCCGAGGTGGTGCGCCGGGGCAGCGACGTGACGATCTTGACCTATTCCCGTATGCGTCACCACGTTACTCAGGCGGTGAAGAACCTGGAGAAGAATGGGTTTGACCCTGAGGTAATCGACCTGATTTCCCTCAAGCCCCTCGATTTTGAAACTATTGGTCAGTCTATCCGTAAGACCCACCGCGTTATCGTGGTGGAGGAATGCATGAGGACCGGCGGCATTGGCGCCGAGATTATTGCCTCCATTAACGACCGTTTCTTTGACGAACTCGATGCCCCGGTGCTGCGCCTGTCCTCCCAGGATATTCCCACGCCCTACAACGG
Source organism: Trichocoleus sp. (assembly GCA_036702895.1). Lineage (GTDB taxonomy): Bacteria > Cyanobacteriota > Cyanobacteriia > Phormidesmidales > Phormidesmidaceae > JACVSF01. The sequence goes on from DATNQE010000539.1 coordinate 7,533, forward strand.
CAAGATGGAGAGCCTGACGATTGTGCAGCCGAAGCAGATTGAGGAAGCTGTCGAAAAGATGGTGGCTTTGAGGGTCTAGAGCCCTAAGGGATCTAGGATATCTAAGGAAGCCGCTGCCCAATGGGGCCGTCATGGCCCCATTGGCTGCAGCGCTCTTTGTAAACGCTCTTTGTATTTGTGGGAGCCGTTCCGTAAAGGGCTCGTCCGTTAAAGGTTAGGTGCTATGGCAAGACAACGGTTACTGCTGGGCGTTATTTTTGCCCTGGCTATTGCGGCGGCAGTGGTGATTGTGCAAATCCCAACGCGCCTGGGGCTTGACCTGCGGGGTGGGTCTCAGCTAACGCTGCAGGTTCAGACGACGCCCAAGATCCAGGAAATCTCTCAGCAGGACCTCGATGCCGTCAGGCGCGTGGTTGAAGGCCGGGTTAACGGCTTGGGGGTCTCTGAGGCGATTGTTCAAGAGCTTGGCAGCGACCAGCTTTTGGTGCAGCTGCCGGGGGTGAGCGATCCACAGCAGGCCGAGCGAGTGCTAGGAGGCACGGCTCAGCTTGAATTTCGGGCTCAGCGGCCCGGTACAGAGGGCCCCCTGGCCATCGCCCAAGGGGGGCTTCAGCAGCATCTCCAAGAGTTGGCAGTGTTTCAGCAGTCGCAGTCGACAGGCGGGCCTGCTAGCGCTGAGGCCCAGGCTGAGCTAGAGAAGATTCAAAGTGCGATCGCAGACAGTGAGGCGACCGTCGCAGAATTATTTGAGCCGGCTCAGCTCACGGGTGACAAACTCACCAATGCGCAAGCTGGCACCATCCCCGGCAGCCCTGCCTGGCAGGTGGAGATCCAGTTTGACCAAGAGGGCGCTAACTTATTTACCGAACTCACTCGCAACCTGGCTGGTACCGGACGCGGTCTGGGCATTTTTCTAGACAACCGGCTGATTAGCGCGCCTGTTGTGGACGTGCAGTATGCCGAAACCGGCATTGCCGGTGGACGTGCCGTTATTTCGGGCAACTTTACCGCTGCCTCAGCCCAAGATTTGGCGATTCAGCTGCGAGGGGGTGCGCTGCCGCTGCCGGTTGAGATCGTCGAAAACCGCACTGTTGGACCAACTTTGGGCCGCGATAGCATTCAGAGCAGCCTCTATGCCGGCATTGGTGGTCTCATCCTGGTGCTGGTTTTCATGGCCATTTACTATCGGCTACCGGGCATTCTGGCCGATTTGGCCCTGGTAATTTACGCGCTGTTGACCTGGGCCGTCTTTAACCTGCTGGGGGTTACTCTAACCCTGCCGGGTATTGCCGGATTTATTCTCAGTATCGGCATGGCCGTAGATGCGAACGTGCTCATTTTCGAGCGGACTCGCGAAGAGCTGCGGGCTGGGAAAACCCTTTACCGCTCCGTCGAATCTGGCTTCTACCGAGCGTTCTCCAGCATCTTAGATAGCAACGTCACTACGCTGATTGCCTGTGTGGCGCTGTTCGTCCTAGGGGCAGGATTGGTTAAAGGATTTGCTCTCACCCTGGGCATTGGTGTGGTAATCAGCATGTTTACTGCCCTTACCTGCAGCCGCACTTTTTTGCTGTTTGTGCTCAGCCTGCCCCAATTTCGTAAACCCTATCTGTTTTGCCCGGGCCTGAAGCAGGCTCCAACACCCTAGTTTCGGGTCAAATCCTGGGGCTACCTAGGTTCGGTTTCGGCTTCAATTCCCTGGTGTATTTCTTCTGGTGCTATGAAGCTCAACGTCATCAAGCAGCGCAAACTCTGGTGGGCCATTTCTGGAGTCAGTATATTGGCAGGGCTGGTAGCCATGGCCATTTCGTGGCAGCAGTTGGGTACACCGCTGCGACCGGGCCTCGACTTTGTGGGAGGCACGCGCCTGCAGCTGACGCGAGACTGCACTGTGCCAGACAACTGCAGCGAACCCATTGATCTCGCGATAGTACGAAATGTGCTCAGTGACCAGGGCTTAGAGAGCAGCAGCCTGCAGGTGGTGGGCGAAGACCGCCAGACCGTATCGGTGCGGACTATCAATCTCGATCCAGAGTCGCGATCGCAACTTCAGTCCTCTCTGGAAGAGGCCCTAGGCCGTTTCGACCGCAACTCCATCCAGATCGATTCGGTCGGGCCAGTAATCGGTCGCCAGCTCTTTGCCTCCGGACTACTGGCGCTGCTGCTATCCTTTGCTGGCATTATCGTCTACCTCAGCCTGCGCTTTGAGCTTGACTACGCGGTCTTCGCCATCATTGCGCTGCTTCATGACGTTCTGATTACGGTAGGCGTTTTTGCAGCGCTAGGGCTAGCCCTAGGCGTCGAGGTAGATAGCCTGTTTATCGTGGCGCTGCTGACAATTGTGGGCTTTTCGGTTAACGACACGGTGGTCATCTACGACCGGGTGCGGGAGAGCATCAAGCTGCAGCCGGGGGAGCACATCGACAGCATCGTCGATGACTCGGTTAATCAAACCCTGACTCGCTCCATCAACACCAGTCTGACCACAACCCTGCCGCTGCTGGCCATTCTGTTTTTCGGTGGATCCACCCTAAAATACTTTGCCTTAGCCCTGATCATTGGCTTCGTCTCGGGTGCCTACTCCAGTATCTTTATCGCCAGTACCCTACTGGCCCTGTGGCGAGAGCGCACAGGCCGGGCCTACGCTCCTGCTACTGAGACGCTGGAAACAGCTGAAGAGGCACCCTAAGCCCGTGGCCCATCCTGCCCCAGAACAATCCCCGGAGCGCCCTCCGGTATACCAGCAGGAGCGCCAGCTGCAGAGGCTCAGGGATGAGATGCTGCGGCGATGGTGGATAATGGTGGGCCTGCTCTGGCTGACTGCCGGGCCGCTTTCACTGTGGATGCTGCGCCATGAATTTAGCCTGCTTCGCCAGCACTTCACCTGGACAGCGGTGCGCTATGGTCTGGCCTACAACCGTCTGGCAGCGATAGGTTTGGGACTATGTGTGGGGCTGACGGTAGGGCTGCTAGTCGCAGAAAGCCGCCACATTTTGTTTGGCCTCTCCTCTGGGGAGCGGCGCCGCCTGGAAAAGCAGCTAGCGCAAATTCGCCAGAGAGGCACAAGTCACCCTCTCTGGCGGCGAATTTGCGGGGATTAAAGCAGCTGTTGGACAAGCAGCTGTTGGACAGCACGATAACGCCTACAGCCTCAGCTCAGGCTCGAAAGCAGATTGTCCCAGTCCAAATTAGCCGGGCGGCGGCCCTGGTTAACCAGCTCAAAGGTTTGGTTCTCAACCGCCGGGCTGTGTAGGGCAGCCACGCAGGCAGCCGCCACGTCAATGCGGCTGGCGTCGCCGCTGAGGGTGTCGCCCTGGCCAATGACGACCCCCCGTTTACCCTGAGTCTTGGCCTGGAGCAGAGTGTTGAGGTCGTAGGAGGTGAAGGGGCCATCGATTAGCCGCCCCGGACGAATGATCGTATAGGGCAGCCCCGAGCGCTGAATAGCCTGTTCACCCTGCTGTTTAGCGTTAAGCACGCCAAACGCATTGAGCAGGGAAAAGGGAAACTGCTTCTGACGATCAATCCCGACTGAGGAAATAAAGACAAACCGTTTGAGATCTTGAGGCGCTGCCGCCACTAGGTTAGCCACCCCAACAGCATCGACATCATGGGGGCTGTTGCGCGTGTGGGCCTGACGGTACTCAGCATTGGTCAATAGGCGACCCCATGCGATCGCACTGCCTACCCCCGTTGTGCCTTCCGGCAGCTCCACCTGCCAGCGCTGAGAGGGAAAGGCTGTAGTTCCCGTGGCGCAAATGATATAGCTTATATCGGGCATTGCGGAGGGCAGCGTTTCCGGCTGGCGAATATCGCCGCTGGCGTATTCAATGCGATCGCCAAACAGGCGCTGGCCTTTTTCCACCGAGCGGGTCAGCGCCCGCACCAGGTAGCCCTGCTGTAGCAGGTCAGCCACTACAAGTTGGCCGACGCCGCCAGTTGCTCCCACGACCAACACGCGAGATCGAGTCGATGCTTCAGCTGATGATTCAACCATACACTTCCGGATTAACACAGTTGGGTAAACGCTGATCCTGCAGGCCTGCCAGCAGGTTGGCCACCGCCATTTGAGCCATTTTGCGGCGGGCCTGCAGGCTAGCACTGCCAATATGAGGCGTCACAATCACGTTTGGCAGGTTTAGCAGCGGCTCCGAGAGCGGCGTAGGCTCGGGGTCTGTCACATCCAGAGCGGCTCCCGCAAGGTGGCCTGTCGTTAGCGCTTCGTGCAGCGCCACCTGATCGACTACGGCTCCCCGAGCGGTATTGATCAAAATCGCGCCGGGCTTCATCCGCTTGAATTGCTTAGCCCCCAATAGGGAGCGAGTTGTCTCTGTCAGTGGCACGTGCACTGTGACAAAATCAGCCCCTGCCAACAGCCGATCAAACGCGACATACTCGGCCCGGCAGCGCTGCTCAACATCTTCTGACACAGGGCGGGGAGCACTGTAGAGAACTCGCATGTCAAATCCCGTCGCTCGACGGGCTACTGCCTGGCCAATGCGCCCTAGCCCAATCACCCCCAGAGTAGCTCCGGCCACATCGGGCCCCAGCAGCAAGTCCGGCTCCCAGGTGATCCACTGACCCGAGCGGGTAAAGCGATCGCCTTCTACCACTCGTCGAGCCGCCGCCATCAGCAGGGCCCAGGTCAAGTCGGCCGTTGCCTCCGTCAAAACCCCCGGTGTATGCCCCACTGGAATACCCCGCCGGGTTGCAGCGGCCACGTCGATGTTGTCGTAGCCCACCGCCATCTGGCTAATAACCTTAAGATTAGGCGAAGCGGCTATGAGTGCCGCATCTACCTGGTCAGTTAACAGGCAAAGCAGTCCCTCACAGTCCTGGCAGTGTTGCTGCAAAATTTCATAAGCCGGAGGTTGACGCTCAGGCCAAATGCTTGTTTCTGCCACAGACGTTAGAGACTCTAAAGAGGTAGGCAACGAGCGCGTTACGAAGACTTTGACTGGGCTCATTGTGTGGCTACCCTCCGATCTCCACTACGCCCACTTGAGCACACATCGCCTCCACGGGGCAGGTCCGACAGCGAGGACGGGTACCCCGACAAATATGCTTACCAAAGGGCACCAGCAGCCGGTTGATATCAATCCAGTACGCCTGGGGCAGCTTTGCCTCCAGGGCTGCCAGCGTCTTTTCTGGAGTGCGGGTCTGTACGTAGCCCCAGCGGTTGGTGACCCGATGAACGTGCACATCCACGCTGATGTAGGGCAGTTGGCAGGCTACCCCTAAGGCCAAGTGGGCACACTTCGGCCCCACCCCGTTGAACTGGGTGAGCACCTCAGGAGTGGCCGGCAGGTTCCCGCTGTAGGTTTCGACGACCTGCTGGGCAATGGCGAGAATTTGCTCAGCCTTGCGATCAGAAAAAGTGCTGTCTCGAATGCAGGCGTGAATTTCGGCGGCGCTCATTTGAGCCATGGCCTCCGGGGTGCGAGCCTGCTGAAAGAGCTTGCGGGAAAGCTCAACGCTGACCTCATCGTAGGTACGAATGGAGATGATGCAGGAAATTAACTGTTCAAACAGGGAACCGTACCCTTCTACCGCCAGCTGAAACATGGCTGCTCGTGGAAAAGGCGCAATGGCTGCCTCAATTTCCACCATTGCCCGATCAATATCAAAGGGCTGGGTTGATGCCACCCGAACTCAGCAGAACTCACCTGCTTCATTGTAGAAGTAATTGCATAGGCCATTCCTTTAGAGACAAGTTCAGTAGTCAGATTTTTGCTCTATCGAAAGAAAGAGAAGACGTTTTGTAGAGTTAACTCGTAGACTTGAAGAGGGTTTAACTAAACTCAAGCACAACACTTTCACAAAACCCTCCAGCCGACCCCGTTCAGCCATAATGAGTCAGCCTCAACTGGTCAAGCTTCACAAGGTATTTCTTTGCCCATAAGTAACGCACGACTGGTCGCCATCCAACAAGCAAATTTTTGGCATCCCCCTTTCGATAGAGCCGAATTTCAAAGAGTTATTTCTTCTAAATCAGCATTGAAACTTAACTTAAACTTCTTCCCAGGCTAAAAATTCGCCCTTCAAGTTTCCTTAAGGATTCTCATAGGAATTTCAACAGTAGTTTCTAT
>DATNQE010000556.1:0-4592 GCA_036702895.1 Trichocoleus sp.
AAGGAGCTGAGCTGGATTGGGACCTTTTTGCTGCCAGCCCTGCGGCAAACCCCCCAAGAGTTAACCTATCTTCTGCGGGGGCTCGATGGCCGCTACGTGCCCAGCGGCCCCTCCGGCGCCCCCACTCGCAATCGCCCCGAAGTGCTCCCCACCGGACGCAATTTCTTCTCGGTCGACATTCGGGCTATTCCCACCGAGAGCGCTTGGGACGTGGGCCGAAAAGCAGCGGAGACCTTAGTGGAGCGCTACGTTCAGGAGAACGGCGAGTACCCCCAAACGCTGGGTCTCTCTATCTGGGGCACAGCCACCATGCGCACAGGCGGCGACGACCTGGCCGAGGCCCTAGCGCTGCTGGGCGTACGCCCAGTGTGGGATGGCCCTTCTCGGCGGGTAGTAGACTTTGAAATTTTGCCTTTGAGTGCCTTAGGGCGACCTCGCGTAGACGTAACCCTGCGAATTTCAGGGTTCTTCCGCGATGCCTTTCCCAACCTCATCGATCTATTTGATCGGGCGGTAGCCGCAGTGGCTACCCTGGAGGAGCCGCCGGAGCAAAATCCGCTGGCAGCGCAGGTGCAGCAGGAGACTGAGGCATGGCAACAGCAGGGACTAGAGAAAGCGCAGGCTCAGGCGCGATCGCAATACCGTATCTTTGGCTCCAAGCCGGGGGCCTACGGCGCCGGGCTGCAGGGCCTGATCGAAGCCCAAAACTGGACGGACGACAGCGATCTGGCCAGGGCCTACATCAACTGGAGCAGCTACGCCTACGGCCGGGGCGCTGAGGGGCGCGCTGCACCGGAGGCGTTTGAAGCCCGTCTAGGCCAGCTCCAGGTGGTGCTGCACAACCAGGACAACCGCGAGCACGACCTGCTCGACTCGGACGACTATTACCAGTTTCAGGGCGGGCTGACGGCGGCAGTGCGGGCAGTGCAGGGGCGCAACCCCCAGACCTACTTTGGCGACCATGCCCTGCCGGAAAATCCTAAAGTGCGATCGCTCTCAGAAGAAATCGCGCGGGTCTACCGTTCCCGTGTGGTCAACCCCAAGTGGATCGAAGGCGTAATGCGCCACGGCTACAAAGGCGCTTTTGAAATGGCAGCCACGGTAGATTACCTCTTTGCCTACGACGCGACCGCCCGCTGCGTGACCGACTACATGTACCAGGGCGTTGCCGAGGCTTACGTGCTGGAGGCGCGGGCCCAGCAGTTCCTGCAGCAGGCCAACCCCTGGGCCCTGCGGGACATGGCCGAACGGCTGCTAGAGGCCCATCAGCGGGGGCTTTGGCAGTCTCCCCAAGGCAACACTCTCGATCAGCTGCGGCAGATCGCTCACGAAGCCGAAGGGGTTTTGGAGGCACAGCAAATTCATCCAAACTCAAAAACAGACTCAGCAATGTGATGAGAAGATGATTACTGTATTGCTATGAATGGCTTAAAAAATAAAATTGTTGTTAAAATAACGGGGATCATTTCCAACATCTCTCATTTGGAGTGAAATTCAATGGAGACGGTCTCCTCCGAAGTGGTGCAGCAGGTTGCGGAATATTTCAGCGTCTTAAGCGAACCAATGCGCCTCCGGATATTGAACCTGCTGCGGGATGGGGAGAAATGCGTGCAGGAACTGGTCGAAGCGACCCAAACGAGCCAGGCGAATGTCTCTAAGCACCTCAAGGTCATGCTCCAGGTAGGCATTCTCACCCGGCGCAGCGAGGGCACTTCAGCGTTTTACAGTGTGTCTGACCCGTTGATTTTTGAGCTGTGTGGGCTGGTGTGCGATCGCATTGCCACCCGCATTGAAGAGCAGGCCCAGCACTTCCGCAACTTCAGCCTAGCGGCCCGCCCCTAAGCTCCTAAAGCGCTCAAGCACGCAAGCCTACTTGCACAGCCCCATGTAATCAATCAGCTGCCGCACCAGATCGGGTTTTGTCACCGCCAAAACTGTCGACCCCCGCTCCAGCACAGTGCTGCCGTTGGGAATGGTCAGGTCTTCATGAGGGTGAGCCTGGTAGCCAATAATCAACGTCCCAGCCGGAAAGCGCGGGTCACGGGCGATCTCAGCCAGCGTGCGGCCCACAATGTAGCAGCCCTGGGGAATCGAGAGCTTGAGCACCTCCACCTGGCCCTGCTCAAAGTGCATCATGGCGTCTACCTGGGGGTACTCGATAGCATTCACGATGCGAGTAATTGCCAGGTCGGTGGTGTTGATGACGTGGGTAGCCCCCGCCAGTTGGTAAGGTGCGGCAAAATCGCGATCGCTCATTCGCACTACCGTCTGCGATACGCCGTAGTGCTTGGCGAGCGTCACCAGCGCCAGGTTCAGAGCATCATCCCGTAGCGCCGCAATCACCGCATCAGCCTTGCGAATGCCCGCTTCTAGCAGTACCGTGGTACTGACAGCGCTGCCCTCAAAGGCCATCACCCCAATTTTTTCCCGCGCGTGCTGGCAGGCCAGCGGATCAGTATCGACAACCGCAATGGTGTGGCCGCCTTGCAGCAGCGTCTCGGCCAGGTTTAGCCCCATGCCGCCCGCACCGCCAATGAGTACGTACATAGAGCTTCTTTAGTAACGGCAGGCGTTTGTGGAGCAGAGGGGATACTTGGGGGTGTAAGTGCGATCGCGTTTGCCAAACAGCGCATAGCGATTGTCGCGCACATACTCGTACACCTGGTCGCCCGCCTGCTTCAGCCCTGGCAGAGCCCGGTAGGCATTGACAAAAACCGCTCCCATTGGAATCAATCGGCCAATCTCCTCAGCCGCATCACTGCCCTGCCAGCGCTTTGCCAGATTCTCGGCATCCAGCAGAATCATGCCCAGCTGACAGTCCTGGGCGGTGATGCCGTACTGGGCCAGCGTTGTTTCATCCTGCATGGGAACATAGCGAAACTGCTGCCCCTGATCCAGGGTTTCTAGCAGGCGCACCAGATTCACACAGAGGTTGCAGTTGCCGTCATAAATAACGTGGTACATCTGAAAAAGCCGCCCAGCGCTGCTGATAACCTACGTTACCTATTGTAAAGACTCAGGTTTAGAATGCCGGAGCCAGCATCATTAACTCTGAAGATCCCGCTACCGCGGGCCGCAGCGTATCTAAAAGCTCGGGATGCTGCTCGGCAAGCTGCTCCTCGGTAAGGCCCGCACTCAAAACTGCGCCTGCTTCGTCGGCAATGGTATAGCGGTAGCCAGTGGGGGCCGCAGTGATGGTGATGGTGCGATCGCGCAGCCCCAGTTGAGCCACAACCGGGTAGGTATTCGCTGCTGGGGCTTCGCTATCAGCAACGCCCGCGCCTACCCAACTCACCACAGAGACTGCTGCTATCAGACCTGCCAAGACAAATCGCTTCATCAGAGTGACCTCACGCAATTGCAGTGTGTCTGTAGTGTAACGCAGGGTTCTAAAAAGACTGCTGACTTCGCTATCTGCTCTACCGTTAATGTCGTTAACGCAGCAAAAGCAGCAACTGCAAGCCCATCTTTTTTAAGGCCCAAATATGACTCAAATCACTGAAACTGAGCGCTTAATTATCCGAGGTTGGGATCCTCCAGCAGATGCTGAACAGATTTACCAGATATACAGCGATCCAGCAGTCACAAAATTTCTCATTACCAAAGTTAGCAGCGTACAAGAAGCCCAGACGCTCCTTGAAGGGTGGGTAACTGTTTTTGCTGCCCGCAACAACGGCAGTGGCCAATGGGCCATTACGCTGAAAGAAACTCAATCAGTTATTGGCATGATCGCGCTGATGCAGATGAGGGACGGGGAAAGTTTGACAGACGGCTATGAAATTGGTTGGCACTTAAAGCGCTCAGGGTGGGGGCAGGGGTATGCAACCGAGGCCGCTCAGGCAGCTCTTGACTACGGCTTTAACGTGCTAAAGCTGCCTGTCATTTATTCCGTTATGCAGCCAGAGAATGTCGCGTCATCGCGCGTTGCAATGCGGTTAGGAATGCGTCGGGTTGGTCGCACGAGCCGCTATTACCAGAAGGAGTTGGAAATATATCAGTTAAACAACCCGATTTGAGCCTCTATCTTGCGTACTTCACGCTGTGATGAATGCCGCAGCCAAACAATCTGACCTCATTGCGTAAAGGTTTTTGAGACTTTCGGTAGAGAGCTATGTATAGCTGGGCCTTGTGAATCTGCAAATTATCGATCCAGCTTATTGAGGTTTACGCGGTTAGCCTAGATGAAGGGGTTGCGATGGCCCCCGAGGGCTGGTCTTTGACCATCGCAATCTCACTCAACAGCAAGCACATCAGAAGGGGGACACAGTGCCAATCGAGGAAACAAACAAAGAGGTTGTACGGCAGTACGTTGAGGCGTTTAACCGGGGTGACTTAGCTGCCTTAAAGGCGCTTTTGGCGGAGGACGCTGAAATTCAGGGCGTAATGGGCCGGGGGCTGTTTGATCGCATCGAGCCGGTATGGCGGCAGCTCATCGAAGGCTACGGCATGCAGCTGCACATTGAAGAGCTGGTAGCAGAGGGCAATAAAGTCGCAGCCCGCTACACCGAAACGGGCATTTTCAAAGCGCCAGCCTTTGGCCACGAGCCAACGGGTAAATCTTATGAACTTGTTGCTATGGAGCTGTTTGAGAT
>DATNQE010000558.1:0-2721 GCA_036702895.1 Trichocoleus sp.
CCTGCTCTCAGTAATTTGACGGTTTTAACGTGTTTCCTTAGACAGCCCTATCCATGCTTCTACATCCCCCCAGGTCGCGCTATGCCCTCCTTCTTCGATGTCTTTATCTCCTACGGCCGCGTTGACAGTAAAGCATTCGCAGCTCGGCTCAACCAACATCTCAGTGCCGCTGGGCTCAATGTCTGGCTTGATTTAGAGGATATTCCTCCTGGAGTGGACTACCAGAAGGAAATTGACGACAGCATCGACCGGGCACACAACTTCATTTTTATTCTGTCGCCCCACGCCGTTAACTCCGAGTATTGCCGCCTGGAGATAGAGCAAGCGCTGAGGCGCAAAAAGCGCATTATTCCCCTGCTGCACCTAGAGCAAATCGACCAGCAGACCTGGAAGCAGCGATATCCCGAGGGCAGCGAGGCCGACTGGCAGGCTTATCAGACCGCTGGAAAGCACTCCAGCTACAACAATTTGCTGCCTGCCATCCGCAAACTCAACTGGGTTCCCTGCCGTGAGGGCGTTGATGATCTAGACGCAGCGCTGCAGGGGCTGCTGGCCCTTTGTCGGCGGCACACTACCTATGTAGCGCAGCATACCCAGCTGCTGTGCCAGGCGTTGACCTGGAAGCAGCAGCAAAAGCGCAACCGTTACCTGCTTGTGGGTGAGGAAAGGCTGCAGGCAGAAGCCTGGTTGGGTACCCGCTTTCGGGACGAGCAGCCCCCCTGTAGCCCCACTGACCTGCACTGTGAGTTCATCACAGAGAGCACCAAAAACGCCAACAACCTGATGACGCAGGTGTTTTTGGCCCATGCAGAAACCGACACCGCCACTATGGAGCAGATTCGGCGCTCTTTGTGGAGGGAGGGCATCACCGTCTGGACCAGCACAACCGACATTCGCACGGGGGAGGATCTGCTTCAAGCGGTTGAGCGCGGCATTGAGCAGGCTGACAACGTTGTCTATCTGCTCTCTCCGGCGTCGCAGGGATCGCAGTATTGCCAGTACGAGCTGGACTATGCCCTGGCGCTCAACAAGCGAGTGATTCCGGTGCTGGTGTCGCCGACGCCCGATGAGCAGATACCGCCCAGCCTGCGCGGATTACAGTATGTAGATCTAACCGACAACCTGCAGCTAGAGGATTATTGGCTCGACGAGAGCCAGCTGCTGCGGATTTTGGCTGAAGATGCGGTTTATCACGAACACCACAAAGTGCTGCTGACTCAGGCGCTCAAATGGAGCCGTCAGAACCGCAACCCAGCTATGCTGCTGCGGGGCTACAACCTGCGCCACGCCGAAAATTGGATTAAAGCGGCCCGCAGCCAGGCTCAGCCCCCGGTGGAGCTGCACGAAACCTTTATCACCGAGAGCCTGCGCCAGCCACCCGGAGTGCCGCTAGACGTCTTTATTTCCTACTCCAGGGTCGATTCTGACTTTGCCAGGCGGCTCAATGAGGCGCTGCAAATGGAGGGCAAGCGCACCTGGTTTGACCAAGAGAGCATTGCTTCAGGTGTTGACTTTCAGCAGGAGATTTACCGGGGCATCGAAACCTCGGATGTGTTCCTGTTTATCCTGTCGCCCCAGTCCATTGCCTCGCCGTACTGCGCCGCCGAGGTGGAGTATGCAGACCGGCTCAATAAGCGCATCGTGACGGCGCTATGTCGCCCCATTAATGCCGACGATCTCCATCCTGTGCTGGCTAAGGTGCAGTGGGTTAACTTTCGCGTTCACGAGGGGGATTTTCAGACCAACTTGCAGCAGCTGTTGCGCGCGCTAGAGACCGATCAGCAGCACCTGGAGATGCACACCCGGCTGCTGGTCAAAGCGGTGGAGTGGGACCAGCGCGATCGCGACGAAAGCCTGCTGCTGCGAGGGCGGGAGCTAGAAATGGCTGAGCATTGGCTGGTCAACAATGCCGCCCTCGACCCTCGGCCGGCTGACCTGCATAAACAGTACGTCACTACCAGTCGCACCCATCAGACTCTGGCTCAACAGGTAGCCGAACGACGGCTGCGCCAGGGGATGTTAGCAGGGCTGGCGGCGGCGGCCCTGGGCATGATTTTTGCACTGGGTTCCATTTGGTTTGCTCAGAACCAGCAGAAACGAGTTGAAGACATCCTGCGAGAGGCAGCGCAAGAGGTCGAAGCGGCTAATGCCAAGGTGATTGAGGCGAAGAGCCAGGAAGGGGTGGCGCTAAGCCGGGAAAAAGCGGCTTTGGAGCGGGCAGGTGTGGCTGACTGGACTCGCCAAGCGGCGGAGAAGCTGGCGCAGACAGCCCAAGCGGCGGCGAATCAGGCGGCTGCCGCCCAACGGGCCGCGCAGGCGCAAACCCAAACCGCTGTGAAACAGGCTGAGGCCGCTGATGCTCAGGCTAAAGACGCGCTGCGGCGGGGCCAAACGGCTGATAAAAACGCTAGAGACGCTGCCCAACGGGCCGAAACTGCAGCCAGGAGTGCTCAGGCTGCTCGGGTTGCTGCTGAGGCCGCCCATAAGGCTGCCCAGATCGCTCAGAAGCAGCGCACCCTGGCTACTGAGGGCACCCGGCTCGAGCGCAACGGCACGCTGGCGCTCAGGCTCGGCGAAACCGGAAAGGCCTCTGGTTTTCTCAAGGTATTGGAGGTGGGATACCGGCTTGAGCGGCTGGTTGAGGACAATCCCGATGCGATCGCAGCCGAAAACATTCTCACCTACCCGGCCGCCAGTCCTATTTTGGCCTTGCAAACGCTT
>DATNQE010000576.1:0-4006 GCA_036702895.1 Trichocoleus sp.
ATCTATCTTTGCAACAGGCTCTGCAACAGAACTATGCAAATCAAAATCCAGCTGCTGCCCAATGGTTGGTATGCTTGCCAGGTGCGCCATTCTGCTCAAGGGGGCCTTTCTACCGACTCCTGGCACGCTTCGCCCCTAGAGGCATATCTGCACATTGTGGGCTACGACCGTCCGGGCACCTACATTGAGCTGCCCCCGGGCGAAAAACTTGACCGCCTGCGGGAGCTTGCCGTCACGTCTGACCCCCCGTTTCCAATCAAGTAAGTAATATTGCTTAACTTTGACCGGGGGATGGGGGTTGGGCACACTACCCTGTAAAAGAGCCCAAAATTCTGCTGCAGCGTATGAGTGTTTCCCCTCCCCCTTCGGCAGCTTCTGCTGATACCCACAATGTGCCTACCTCAAATGCCCCGGTGACGGCCACTGGGGCATCTGGCCAAACTGTCTACTACGACAGCCCCATTGATCGGCTGTTCATCTGGCTGTTTAGCCGCAAGATGGCCAAGGCGGTGGGAACGACGTCGCCGCTAAAGGGCTACGACGGGCTAGTCGATCTCTCCAAGCAAATTATGCAGGGGCGCAATGCCCAGCAGCAGCGGGCGCTGGTGCGGGTGGTTCTGGGTTCCTTAATACCTGCTCAGGGCCTGTGGTTAGTGCGCCAGCTCTTCTCCCCGACAGCGCTGGTGTGTGAGCTCAACGCCTGGTTTGCCACCAAACTGTTTAGCTGGCTGGTTGGCCCTTCCGAAGTGCGGGAGGTGGAAATTGTGGACGCCAACGGCCGGGTGAAGCGGCAAAAAAGTGGGGTCTACATCCAAAAGTGCCGCTACCTGGAGCAGAGCCGCTGTGCTGGCATGTGCATCCATATGTGCAAACTGCCCACCCAAGACTTTTTCACGCAGGAATTTGGCATTCCCCTCACGATGACGCCAAATTTCGAGGACTACAGCTGCGAAATGGTATTTGGTCAGATGCCGCTGCCGCTCGAGCAGGAGGCAGTCTACAATCAGCCGTGTCTGTCTGCTCAGAGCGCTTTAGCCGCTGCACCCTGTCCCAAAATTCGCGGTTAGTCCTCGATCGCAATGCCTAAAGCTTTAGCTGGGAAGTAGCTGGCCCAATAGCCGCAGCCCTATCACCAGCACAACAGCGCCCATGGCCAGGAGGCCCAAAGGCCGCAGCCGCCCCTCTAGCTGGTGGATCTGCCGCTCAAGTTCTCCTTCGTAATACTCGCCCAGCTTTTCTAGCAGGGTGTCTAGGGTGCCGGTTTCTTCTCCAGTGCGGATCATCTGCAGGGTCGTGGAGGGTACTTTGCCCTTGAGGCTCTGGCTCAAAGATCTGCCTCGGCGTACTTGGGCTGCAGCCTGTTGCAGCGCCCCAGCTAATTTAGGATCCGGCAGGCGCGGAACCACCAGCTCTATTGCTCGATCCATCGAGAGACCACAGCGCAAAGGGAGCGCTAGCTCGCTCAGGTGGAGTTGCGATCGCGCCTCCCAAATCCCCCGAAACCCCGGCAGATGAGCGAACCCCGTCAGACCCAACGTTGGCCCTAGCCCCACTGCCCCGGCTGCTACAGCCGCCAACGCCAGCCCCCACCAATGTCCCCCCAGCAGCCACCCGAGCCCTCCTGCAGCAACAGCGGCTGCCAGCCCAAGGGATCGGGTCATGGAGCGAAGGAGCCTTGCCCGCCGCTTGGACGCCGCAGCATGACTAGCAAGCTGTTGGCTCACCTCTGCCAGCGCCCCACTGGTTTCTCCCAAGTGCAGTAGGCTGAGTTCCCAAGGGCTGAAGGGAGTGCCACGGCCTCGAAGCGCCTCTGCCAACGAGCTGCCTGCGGCAACCTGCTGACTGCGCTGCTGACAAAATGCTGCAGCTGTACCGGACTGCGCCGCCATAGCTAAACTGCGCGACACGGGCAGACCAGCAGCCAACAGCGCCGCAAACTGGTGAAAGAAACTTACCTTATCCATGGGCTCCGACCGATAACCCTAATTAATGATCGAAATCTTTTGTTGGCACGCGGTTATTGATCTTTCTAAGCCTGGTAATAAAGCCGATCCGAAGGCTTTTAGGGGCATGTCAATTGATCACATTGATGCCGTTCTAGAGCCCGTAAAACCGACATTTCGCGGCGATCTAAAGCGCTTTTTTGCAGCTCAAAGAGGCGGGGAATAGCTTTTCTGTAACTAGGTTATTTTTTCCAAATTGGGCTTATTTTCTTGCGATCTTAAGGTAAGAAGTCTAGGATGGCGGAGACCCCTCTGCGTCTTATATGAACGTACTTTTAATATATCCACTGTTCCCTAAGAGCTTCTGGTCGTTTGATAAAACCCTTGAACTAGTTAACTTCAAGGCTCAACTTCCCCCTCTAGGAATCGTGACGGTAGCGGCCATTCTGCCGCAGAGCTGGAATTTTAAGCTGGTCGATCGTAATGTTCGAGACGTCACTGAGGCCGAATGGGACTGGGCCGATTTAGTGCTGCTGTCAGCCATGATCGTGCAAAAGGCTGACTTTGCTGCTCAAATTCAGGAAGCCAAGCGGCGCGGCAAGTTAGTTGCTGTAGGCGGTCCCTACGCCACGGCTCTGCCCCACGAGGCCGAAGCCTCTGGTGCTGACTTTTTAATCCTTGATGAGGGAGAAATCACGCTGCCTCTGTTTGTTGAAGCTATCGAGCGAGGCGAAACCAGCGGCATTTTCCGGTCCAACGGTGAGCGGCCCTCAGTCACCCTCACGCCCATTCCTCGCTACGACCTGCTGGAGTTTGATGCCTACGCCGAGATGTCGATCCAGTTCTCTCGGGGCTGCCCGTTTCAGTGCGAGTTTTGCGACATCATTGTGCTCTACGGCCGCAAACCCCGCACCAAAGAGCCCGAGCAGCTACTGGCTGAGCTGCAGTATCTTTACGACCTCGGCTGGCGGCGCAGCATCTTCATGGTGGATGACAACTTCATTGGCAACAAGCGCAACGTTAAGCGCCTGCTCACGGCCATGAAGCCCTGGATGGAGGAGCGCAACTACCCGTTCTCCTTTGCCACCGAAGCCTCTGTGGATCTGGCCCAGGATCCAGAGCTGATGAAAATGATGGTGGACTGCAACTTCGGCACTGTGTTTCTGGGCATTGAAACCCCCGACGATGAGAGCCTAACGCTGACCCAAAAGTTCCAAAATACTCGCGATCCGCTGGCCGAGTCGGTGCAGTCAATTGCTAAAGCTGGGCTGCGGGTAATGGCAGGCTTCATCATCGGCTTTGACGGCGAAAAACCGGGTGCTGGGCAGCGGATTGTCCAGTTTGTGGAAACGACCGCGATCCCCACGGCCATGCTGAGTATGCTTCAGGCGCTGCCCGACACCGCTCTATGGCACCGCCTGGAGCGCGAAGGACGGCTGATTAACCGCAAGTCGGCCGATATCAACCAGGCAACCCTGATGAACTTCGTGCCTACTCGACCGATTGAGACGATTGTGGACGAGTTCATCAGCGCCTTTTGGGCGTTGACCGATCCGCTGTCGCTGCTCAATCGCACTTACCGTCAGTTTCTCATGCTGGGGGAAGGGCAGCGTAAGCACTACGAGGGGCGTACCCGTTCGGCGGGCAGCCCCGACATTAGCTGGGTAATTGTGCGGGCCATGCTGATCATCTTTTGGCGGCAGGGCGTGGTGCGCAAGACCCGCTGGCGGTTCTGGGTTAATCTGGTCAGCCTGCTGCTGAAGTACCCCGAAGTCGTGCCCAACTACCTGGGTGTGTGCGCTCAGGCAGAGCACTTTATTGACTTCCGGGAAACCGTACGCAGCCAGATTCAGCAGCAGCTCAAGGACTACCAGCGGATTCAGGCTCAGACGGAGCCCTCGCAGCCTTCGCTGGTGGAGATGAAGTCGGCTTAGGGCAAAAGCTGGCGGCCCACGACTATGGCAGAGGGGAGTTGCTGGCAGAGGGCGATCAGCTGTCGGGGCTGGCTCGGATGCTGGTGCGCGATCGCAAAGGCCAGCCCCGTTCCATTGCTGAACTGGCCC
>DATNQE010000578.1:0-2538 GCA_036702895.1 Trichocoleus sp.
GAAAGCTCTGTTCTTTTAGAACAGCCGCAACCTCCTGTGGAGGTTCGCAAGCCGCTGCTGCGTCTTGTGGATGCGATCGCACAGATTGTCAGCATTGTCATTGCGCAGGCGTTTCTGAAACTCCAGCGCTGGTGGCGGCTAGCGTTGGCAGCGCCAATGGCATGGTGGTTGTGTGGCTCCTGGCTGGGGTGATTTCGCTGCTGTTTGCCGCCGCCTGCGCTTCCCTGCTTTAGTCCAGCGGGGTCTACGCTGGGGTGGGTGCGATCTCAGGGGGACTGGTCATTGCCCTCGGTTTGCCGTTTGTCAGGAGCCGTCCGACCTCACCCGCAGGCCGCTAGAAACGACTCTTCCCTAGGTTCTCGAGGCTGGAGTTCTGAAGTCACGAACCGCTTTTTTGCCCCTTTTGCCATGACATTTGAGAGAACAACTATGCAACCCCCAAAAGCCTTGCTAAAGAAGCCCGTAGTGCACAAGCTAATGCTCCTTGTTGCAGGCATTAGCGTCGTCGGCCTAACCGCTGTTGGCTGCGCCCAGGAGCGGACTTTCGAACCGCAAGACCCTGCCCAAACCACTGGCGCTCCCGAAGCGGCTTCCGAAAATACGGCTCAAGTGCCGGAAATCAACCCCACCCGCACCCCCGATGTGGTCTACGTGCCCACGCCCCAACCCGTCGTTGATGAGATGCTGCGGCTGGCTCAGGTGCAGCCTGACGATGTGGTTTACGACCTGGGCAGCGGCGATGGCCGCATTGTGATTACCGCTGCTGAGCGCTACGGCATTGAGGGTGTGGGCATTGACATCGACCCAGAGCGCATTCGCGAGGCCAACGAAAACGCCGCGCGGGCAGGAGTCGCCGACCAGGTAGAGTTCCGCCAGGAAGACCTGTTTGAGACTGACTTTAGCGAAGCCACCGTGGTCACCCTCTACCTGCTGCCTGAGCTGAATTTGCGGCTGCGGCCCAAGCTCCTGACCGAGCTAGAGCCGGGCACCCGCATTGTTTCCCACGACTTTGATATGGGCAACTGGGAGCCCGATCAGGTGGTCGAGGTCAACGGGCGCACAGTCTACGCCTGGGTAGTGCCCGAAAACGTGCCCGAGGAGCTGCGCCAGGCCCAAAACTAGGCGGTTCTGAAGTCTCCCGAAACTAGTAGGGCTTGCACACCTCTCCAGAGACTCTATGAGCCAGCGCAGCAGTGCCGATGGCGGGGGATTCTAGCGGGGGAGGTTTGGAGGGCGCGCCCGCTCTCCAAAGGGGGTTTGGGGGCCTGCCCCCAAGCGCCAATCCTTGCAATGCGGAAGCCCAGCAACTCCACGGCAAAGCACTCGCTCAACACAAGCGATAACCTTCGCTATTTAGGAGGAGGACTTACAGGCCCATCTGCTCGACATTGCAGACAGAGCAGTTCCAACTTCTGGGCAACAATGGATAGATTTCCGGCGAATACTCAAGCTCGCCCACCGGCCTCGGAGCCTACCCGCTCCCATCCGTGGCAGCATCTGAACAATGCCCGACTCATTCGGTACTTGCTCCTGTTTGCGCTGGCCTGGGTGATTGTCCAGGTGCTGGCGTATTTTCAAACCGTTCTGGTCATTTTTATCTTTGCAGCGATTCTGGCTTTTCTGCTGAACTACCCAGTGCAGTGGGTAGCCCACTATACGCCCCGTTGGGTCGCGGTGGTTACGGTTTTTCTAATCGCTCTGCTGCTGCTAGCAGGGCTGGCCGCCACGCTGGGCCTTACCATCCTTGCCCAGGCTCAGACTTTGCTCAATCAGGCGCCGCAACTGCTAGAGTCTGCGATCGCGCTGCTCAGCACCCTGCAAGCAGACCTCAATGAGCAAAACATCTCGGTCGATTTCAGCACGTTAGAATCTCAGCTGCGAGAGCGGGCGCTGGCTTTAATAGGCGTCGGCTTCAGCACCATTCAAAGCCTTTTCTTCAGCCTGGTCGATCTCATCCTCATTGGCGTGGTCGCTTTTTTCATGCTGCTCAATGGTCAGCCTGTGTGGGCCTTCAGCTTGAGAGCATTTCCCCCGCATCTGCGGCAAGACCTAACGACCGCTGTGCAAAAGAACTTTTTGGGCTTTTTCTGGGGTCGGCTGCTGCTGTCGATCTTTTTTGGGGTGTCGGCCTTTGTGGTGTTTTGGCTGGTGGGGGTGCCGCTGCCGCTGCTGATGGCTGCGATCGCAGGCGTGTTTGATCTCATCCCTGGTATTGGGGCCACGCTGGGTATTAGCCTGGTGTGCCTGATCAGCTTACCCCAGGGCATTTTGCTCAGCCTCAAGGTGCTGGTAGGCTGTGTTCTGCTGCAGCAGGTGGAAGAAAACCTGCTCATGCCTCGCATTATGCAAGGGTCAATCAATATGAACCCGGTGGTGATGTTTTTTGCCCTGCTGGTGGGGGCGCGGGTGGCCGGGCTGGTGGGCGTTTTTCTCTCAATTCCGATTGCAGGGGTGTTGATTAGCCTGCTCGATCTAGAGGCGCTGCGCGGCGAGGCAAGTTCCTAACCCGGCGCTACCGCTCAAGGCGCTCCTGTGCCT
>DATNQE010000579.1:0-2086 GCA_036702895.1 Trichocoleus sp.
ACTGCTCGAACCCAGCAAAGAATCTTTAACTCAGATTTGCCCTAATTGGCATACCCCAGCCAAAACGAGTGCCCAGAATAGAGAACTTTGAATCGCCTTAATACAGGCAACTTTAATAGCAGGATGCCCAAATTGTCGAGCTTGGCCATCGCTCTCTCAGATGTTTTGGCGACTAAAGCGTTGGCCACTCCAGAGGCAGCGGTCCTAAGTTGCCCGTACGAAAATCATCCAAAATCCGCCGGGCGGCCCTTTCAGCGTCCTGCTGAAAGGTTTTTTCTGCCAGCAGCACAACAAATGATTCTCCCGTCACGGGCCCGGTTTCAATACCGTATCGGTTCTTTAGGGCCTGACTATAGGCAGCTACCTGATGCTGCTCCTGCAGCGTCTTGAGCAAATCAATGAACGCCGCAGCAACGCGCTGAGTGTCGTAGGCTGCTTCGCCAATATCGTCGCAGATGGCCAGCTTAAGAGCTGCCTGCTGGTCATCCAGGCGAGCAGGAATGACCCCCGGCGCATCGAGCAAATCGAGATCGCCAGACACCCGAACCCACTGCAATTGGCGGGTAACCCCTGCACGCCGGGCACTGGCTACAGCCTTGCGATTCAGCAGGCGGTTAATCAACGCTGATTTGCCCACATTGGGAAAGCCGATGACCACAGCTCGAATGGGCCGGGGTCGCATACCACGACTGATCCGACGCTGATTTACGGCTTCCCCAGCCGCTTGAGCGGCTTTGGTTATGGCGCTAATGCCCTGACCCTGCTGAGCATTGGTAAAGTAAGGGGTCACGCCCTCAGACTTAAACCAGTCCTCCCAACGGGCGCGGGCTTCGGGCATGATCATATCAACCCGGTTGAGTATTAAGACTCTGCCCTTTTCCCCAGCCCACTGGTCCAGGCTAGGGTAGCGCGTTGCCAAGGGAATACGGGCGTCTCGCACCTCCAGCACAACATCAACCCGATTGAGCTGATCGGCTAGAGCCCGTTCAGCTTTGGCAATGTGGCCGGGGTACCACTGGATTTCAGGAGTACTCATCCGTGGTTATATCCTTGAACCTGCCGACCCGAGCATTCTAAGGCGTTTAATGCCTCTAAGGCACGATCAGCACTGGGCAGGGAGACAAGTTGATCACTCGAGTCGTTACGCTTTCATCTTGAACTTCCTCGATTAGGCCCACCCCTCGACAGCCCAGAACAATTAAATCTGCTCCAATCTCGTCTGCTACATCGCAAATAACAAAGGCAGGTTGGCCCTCTCGCTCTAGAGTTTCGGCCGCAATGTTTTGAGCCGCAAAGCGGTCTTTGGCCTGATCCAGCAGCTTGGCAACAGCCTCAGGGGAGGCTTGGCTAGAAGGCACTACAGAACCTTCGGCAGCGGGTTCTACCACCGATAGAAGAATTAGTCGACTCTGGTTTTCCTGCACCAGCTGGGCGACCAGAGTAGCCGCATGCTGGGATTCAGGGCTCATATCAATAGGAAACAGGACCGTCTTAAACATGGCTTATCGAAGGGGAACAGGTCTCCGGTAAAATGAGGACGGTATTGCTGGTAACGACACAGCTAAGGAACTGTACGGCTGACCCACAGCATGGGATAAGACCTTAGTACAGATCATGGCGCAAAACTTACAGCGCAGACTCTGAAATCTAGATTAGACGTGGTTTGCTCGGCTTTGCTAAGAGCTGTGCATATCGTAATAAACATGTTTGGGAGGGATTCTTCTGTGGCAAAAAAAACGGTGGCAAGCCTATCCGCATCCGACGTTGCCGGTAAGCGCGTACTGGTGCGAAATGACTTTAACGTACCTCTAGACGACCAGGGCAACATTACCGATGACACCCGCATCCGGGCGGCCCTGCCGACTATTCAGGACCTAACCAGTAAGGGGGCTAAAGTCATCTTGACCAGCCACTTTGGTCGGCCCAAAGGCAAAGTCGTTGACAGCATGCGGCTGACCCCCGTTGCGCAGCGCCTGTCTGAGCTGCTGGGTCAGGAGGTCGTCAAGTGCGATGACTGCATCGGTGATGAGGTGGCTGCTGCCGTAAATAACCTACAAAATGGCCAGGTGGCTCTGCTGGAAAATGT
>DATNQE010000580.1:0-3969 GCA_036702895.1 Trichocoleus sp.
ACTGCCGCCAGCTGTGGCAGTGAATCGAGCTGGGAGATGAGCTGGGTCATTAGAAGCGTTCTCCGATGCCAAAGTGCAGTCGGCCACCGCCATTAATGCTAAGACCATAGTCGATTCGGAGGGGACCTAACGGCGTCTGTACCCGCAGACCTAAGCCGTAGCCCAGACCGCTGCCGGGTTTGCCACGGGTGGGTCCAGGGGCCCCAGGAATACTAAAGCCGCTGCCCAAGTCCGTACCGGCATCGATAAAGGCTGCCCCACCCACGAAGGAAAACAGCGGGAAGCGGTACTCTACGGTGGCCTGAAGATAATTGCGACCGCTGCCGATGGCACCTTCGTCGTAGCCCCGTACCGAGTTAGTACCGCCTAAGGAAAAAGCCTCGTAGGGAGGCAATTCACCGAGAACGGTGCCTGCCTGAACGTTGAATGCCAGCGCCTGGGGCCCCTCTGAGAAATTGATGAAGCTGACCGGAATGTAGTAGCTGTAGCCAGCCCGCACCCGGTTCATAAAGATGCTGCCGCCACCCAACGGAATAGACTGCTCAGTGGACAGGCGCAGTAGGCTGCCGCTGGTAGGGTTAAACGCGTCGTTGCGCTGATCCAAGGAAGTGCTAAAGTTGACCGTCCACAGATCGTCTACGCCGCCCCCACCCTCAACGGCAGACTGGGTCAGCGGATTGCCTCGGGCATCAAACGATTCTAATCCACCGCTAAAGTTGCGAGTGGATACGTTCTGGTACTGAGTGCCTAGGGAGGCCGTCCAGCCATTGCCTAGGGGGCGACTGAAAGAGACGCCGGTGCCGATGCGGCGCACTCGCACCTCATCCCCATTGGGCAAATTCACCTCAATGGGGCCCCCGTCAAAGTTTAAGTTGATGGCGCGGCGGGCGAAGGCATCGACAGTGTAGGAGGTGCGGTAAGGGTCCCCTGCAATCCAGGGGTCAGTGAAGGAGACATCAAACAGCAGGTCTCGGCTGCTGAGCTGAGCTTCGGCTGAGAACTTTTGGTTGTTACCGCCGAAGTTGTCTTGGCGATAGCTAACCGTACCAAACAGATCGCCTGTAAAGTTAAAGCCCACACCGGCTGCCACCGAGCCAGTGTTGCGCTCGGTTACGTTGACCACCACATCTACTTCACGAGGATCGTCCTGCCCCGGTTCCAGAGAAAGCCGTACGTCATCAAAAATGCCCAGGCCAAACACCCGTTGCAGATCCTGCTCAATCTGCTGCTGGTTGAAAACCGCTCCAGGTTGGGTGCTGAACTCGCGAGTAATAATAAAGTCACGAGTACGGCCCCGGATAGGATTGCCCTCTTCGTCTTCTACATCTCCCTCAGCATTGAGGAATCGTACTCGAATGTCTTCCACAACGCCCTCTGCCACCTCTAGAGTGACAACGCCGTCGGGGGAAACGGCAGGGGCTGCTACAACCTGAGCCAGCACATAGCCGTTGTTCTGATACCACTCGTTGAGGGCCAGAATACCGTCCTGAAACTCGATCAGGTTGATTATCTGCCCGTATTGAGGTTCAAAGATTTCATCTACAACTTCCTGGGGCAGCACAGTGTTGCCGCTGACCCGTACCGTTTGCAGCACAGGGTTAGGCTGCACCAGAAAAGTGACGCGTACTCCCAGCGGGGTGTCTTCCGGCACTGCTCGCACGTTGGAGAAAAAGCCCGTGGCGAAAACGCTGTTAATGTCCTGCTGCAGCTGAGTGCGGGTAGTTGTGCGACCAGGGCTGGTGTCGATGGCGTCATAGACAATAGACGCCAGGTCTTCGCTCAACTCCTGCCCAGGGGGAGCCGCGACCTCTACCTCTGCCACCAGCACGCGGGGTTCTTCTGCCGCAGCTCCTTCGGGGGCAGCGCCTGGCGTGCCGGGTGCCGGCTCAACGCCTGGTGCAGTGCCAGGAGGAGTCCCTGTATCAGCAGGAGCCGATTCCGTAGGAGTCGGGTCAGGGCTAGTCCCATCAATGGGAATGCTTGGCGGCTGTGTGGTGGGCTCTGGGGTCGCAGGGTCTTCGGGGCTAGAGGGGACTGTATTGGTAGGGTTGGCCGGGCTCTGAGCAAATACATCTATGGTCAGAGCTTCAGGTTGAGTTGCCTGAGAAAACTGCAGGTTTTCAGCGCCGGGTACAGGCACTGCAGGGTTGACTGACGGGCCAGGAGTTGGGACGGCCAGGGTCGTCGAGTCTCCAACTACTTCGGGCCGTAGTTCGGCAGTGGGGGCTCCCACCCGCGTTTCCTCTGAGCCAGCGGCTACCGATGCACTGGAACCGGCAGCTGCCGCTGGCTCTTCTGACCGTAGCTCGGCATGGGCACCGGGGGCCGCTCCCAAGATTCCAGAAACAGCAATGACCGCAATTAACGTTGGAGAAAGGCGCATCAGCTCACACCTGTATCGAGACATCCACACACCAAAAAAGGGTTAGCCACTGCAGCTAGACCTGGAGCGCAACGCTTAGGTCACTACAGGACGAAAAACCACACACGTCCTTATGAATCGGACAAATTCTACCGCATCGTTGGATCTAAAAACTGGGGATCTAAAAACTGGCGGGGTGGGCCAGAACTCGTTCTAGAACTTTTTGGTAGGCTTCCTCAATCTGACCGAGATCCTGCCGGAAGCGGTCTTTATCCAGCACCCGTTGGGCCGCATCCTGAGTGTTTTGATCCCAAAGCCGACAGGTATCAGGGCTAATCTCATCTGCTAGCAGCATCCGCCCCTGGCTGTCGACGCCAAACTCCAGCTTGAAATCGACTAGGGTAATACCGCACTCCCTGAAAAATTCGGTTAGATGATGGTTAATCTCTAAAGCCAGACGCCGCAACTCGGCCACCTGTTCCGGGGCCGCTAGATTCATCACCCGCAGGCGATCGTCCGTCAGCAGCGGATCGCCCAGAGCATCGTTCTTATAGTAAAACTCCACCAGCGGCGGCTCTAGAGCGTAACCCAGAGGCAGCCCTGTCTGCTTGCATAGGCTACCGGCTGCTAAGTTGCGCACCACGACTTCCAGGGGCACAATCTGGACGGCGCGCACATGCATTGTGCGATCGCTGGGGGTATCCATCCAATGGGTAGGCACCCCTTTTGCTTCCAGCATCTGGAATAAATGCGTGGAAATAGCGCAGTTAATGCGGCCTTTATCTCCAATCTGGCCCCGCTTCTGAGCGTTGAAGGCAGTGGCATCGTCTTTGAAATAACTCAGCAGGACGTTTGGATCATCGGTCGCGTAGATGATCTTGGCCTTGCCCTCGTATAGTTTGGGGCGATCTGTCATAGTCCGGCTCTTTGTTGTGAAAAATACGCTTAGGCAGCAGCCTAATCATATTAGCTGGATTGCTGCAGCCACGATCTAGGGGGAGTGCCAGTTGGGTGAGGTGGACGGGGACAACGCTCTACAGCGACACCCTAACTAATACGAGTCGGTTAGGTCATTATCGGCTTGACCTAGTCCCTGCCAAACCTGCCCTGCCAACCCCACCCTAGCGGGTGGGCTGCTAATGATGCGTTTCCAATGCGTATTTTTTACGCTGCTAAATTGGGCCAATGCGCGTAGGGCTGCACCATGGGTTTCCTGCTGAACCCGCTTCTACACTACTACCCATGGCCATTTACTTGGTCGTCATAATATGGACGCCGTCCCAATTGTTGGGGGGTGGGCTGGACAGGTAGTCTTTAGCGCGGCTGATGTGTACTGCCACAGCGCGATCGCCTGGCCGTAACCGATTGGCCTGCTCAAAGAGACGCATAGCTTCTTCAAAGCGCATTCCCGTGTAGGCGCTGCGAGCTGCGCCGTAGAGATCGAGGAATTCTCGCGTGTGGGGGTTAAGAGGCGCGTCCTTTTTATCAATCAGCTCGTAAAGATTGACGGGCTGCATTTTGCCCTTCACTCGAATGCGGTCTAATTCACGTACCCAAATCAGGTTTTGGCATAGCTCATAGGTGTGCTCGCTGAGCACAATGTCGCA
>DATNQE010000365.1:0-4380 GCA_036702895.1 Trichocoleus sp.
GGACTCAAGGCAGCGCCAGCGAGGACTTCCGCCGGGTCAGCGCCGGTGCTGAACAGGCCTGGCTGCGCAGCTATGGCCAGGGCGGCGGTCCTAAAGTATCCGTGCTGGGGCGTATTGACCCGGCTACAGGGCAGATGCTCAGCGCGGCTTATCTTTCAGCCCTGCTGGGCAACGGCGACAGCAACAGCCTCACCGTCACCGGTCTGGCGGTCAACAGCAGCGGCAATCTGGTGGTAAGCGCCCAGTCATTCTTCGCCCCCCGCCGGCCTAACGGACAGGCCATGACTCAGCTAACGTCAGGCAGCTCACCTTTTGCCTATACTGTCGAAATTACCCCCGACCTGAGACGAGTTGTCAGCACTGCTGCGGTAGGCTGGAGCTAACAGGCTGTGCTGTAGGAGTGGAGAGCCCTAGGAATCTCGCTCCTAGCTTTCTCCACTTCCAGATTTTCCTATGAAGGTGGTCCTCATTCACGGCTTAGCCCGCACGTCTTTGTCTCTAAGAGGTCTGGATCAACACCTCAAGCGGGCTGGGTTTACTCCCGAGCACTTCGGCTATTTTGCCTTCGCAGAGCCCTTTGACAAGATTGTGGGGCGTCTAATCCGCCGCCTGCAGCAGCTCAGGGGTCCCTACGCAGTTGTGGCCCACTCCCTGGGAGGCCTTCTAATTCGGGCAGCTCTGGGTCAGGCTCAGCAAGACCCCGAGCATCGCGATCCTGAGCACATTGTCATGCTGGGCACGCCTAATCAGCAGCCCCGGCTGGCCCTCTACGCTTGGCGGGCGCTGCCTTTCCGCTGGTTTACCGGGCAGTGCGGCTTCAATTTGACCTGCCCCGAGTTCTTTGAGACGCTACCCAAGGTGCGATCGCCCTATACCCTGATCGCTGGAACTGCTGGTCCAAGGGGTGCCTGGAGCCCGTTTGGCAACGAGATCAACGACGGCATCGTAGCCCTAAGCGAAACCTGGCTAGACTCAACCGACAAGCTGCAGATCTGCGGTTCTAGCCGCTGCATTCAGCTGCCGGTCTGGCACACGTTTATGATGAACAACCCCGCTGTACAGGCGGCTGTTGTACAGGCTCTATTAGCCAGTGACAGTCAGGCCTAGCCTCTCTAGATGCCCAATACACAGCCGGTTATCGGCCGTTTCGACAACAGTTAAGCGGGGCAGAGGCGGCAAGAAAGGTGACCAAGTCCTGGGGCGGCAGCGGTTTGGCGAACAAAAAACCTTGGCCGGCCTCACACCCCAGGGCCTGCAGCTGACCTAGCTGCTCTGGGGTTTCAATTCCTTCAGCAATTACGCTCATTCCCATCGTTTTGACGATTTGAATAATAGCTTTGATCAGGTCAAGGCTGCCGTTAGGCTGGTGCAGCCGCTCCACGAACGAACGATCGATCTTAAGGTTATCGACCGGGAAGGAGTGCAGGTAGCTCAGTGAAGAGTAGCCAGTCCCAAAGTCGTCAATGCTGAGCTGAATGCAACGCTCTCTCAGCTGGCAGATAATATTTGCCACCGAGGTGACGTTCTGCATGATTACGGTTTCTGTAATCTCTAGCTTTAGACACTGGGGCGGTAGTCCAGTTTCGACCAACACATCATCAATCTGCTGCACGAGATCGGGCTGGGCAAACTGATAGGCCGAGACGTTGACGCTGACGAAAAATGACGGGCTGACTGTGCCCTCAAGCCGCCACTGCCGCAGCTGCCGACAGGCTTCCTTAAGGGCCCAGCTACCCAGCTTAAGAATCAAACCTGTTTCCTCAGCAATTGGGATAAACACCAGCGGCGAAATTGTCCCCTGCATAGGGTGCTGCCAGCGGGTCAGTGCCTCAGCCCCAACGACCTCTCCTGCGGTTAAATTGACAATCGGCTGATAGTGCAGCGTCAGGTCTTGCTGCTGGACAGCTTTGCGCAGGTCAGTTTCAATCTGCAGCCGTTGATAAAGCGCCTGGTGCATCGAAGGACTAAAAATCTGGTAGCGGTCCTTGCCCGCCGCTTTAGCCTGGTACATGGCGATGTCGGCATCGCGCAGCAGTTCCTCGGGGTCGTGGTAGGTCGAGCCGTCGGTCACAATGCCAATACTGAGCGAGATAAAAATATCGCGGTTGCGGCAGCAGAAGGGCGTTGTGAAGTGAGCCAGAATGCGGGCAGCCACCTGCATAGGAGTTTGTGGATCGCTCAGCTGTGGCAGCAGGGCAACAAATTCATCGCCCCCCAAACGGGCCAAGACATCGTCCTGCCGCAGAATGGCTTTGAGGCGTTGGGCGATCGCAAGCAGCAGCTCGTCTCCTGCCTGATGCCCCAGCGAATCGTTGACAATTTTAAAGCGATCGCAATCGAGGTAGAGAATGGCGAAGCGGTACTGCGGATCGAGCCTCTGCTGCTCCAGCGCCTGCCAAATCTGATTCATCAGGAAGGGGCGGTTGGGCAGCTCGGTGAGGGAATCGTGGTAAGCCATCTGCGCCAGCTGAGCATTGGCTAGCTCTAGCTGGTGGGTACGCTTTTTCACCCGCTCCTCCAGCTCGGCATTGAGCTGGCGAATGGTTTGCTGGGCTGCTATCAGGGTGAGCTGGTGCTGCACCCGGGCCAGCACTTCCTCAATGTGAAAGGGCTTGGTGATATAGTCAGCGCCCCCCACCTGAAATGCCAGCACCTTGCTTTCGACATCATCAGCGGCGCTGAGAAAAATAATCGGGATGTGAGCAGTTTGAGAATTGGCCTTGAGCTGCTGGCAGACCTCATAGCCGCTCATACCGGCCATGCGCACATCGAGCAGTATAAGGCTAGGCGGCACAGCCTCAACTGCCGTTAAAGCCATGGCGCCGCTGGTGACTTTACGGGTGGGAAAGCCGTATTGCTCCAGCATACTGGAGAGCAGCCGAACATTCTCCACCACGTCGTCGACGATAAGAATATCGGCCGGCAGGATAATGCCCTGCTGAATATCGTGGGAACTACCGCCGTGTAGCGTACTGGTTGGCTGGATATCGCTGGGTTCGATATCGCTGGGTTGGCCATCGCTGGACTGGGTAGCCCTTTGCTCGATATTGCTCCACGTAGTATCAGCGGGTTGAGTATCAGCCTGGTCGCTTAGCACCGGGCAGTCTGACGCTTCAGGTCGCTCCATAACCCCTCAAAAATCTTTTAAACGTTAGCGTTTGGTCAAGACCATCAGCTGATCAAATTGGTAGTTTTCGACCAGCCGGGTCAAAGCTTCCATAAGAGGGGCTTGCTCAGAGGGAATTTGGGAAATTAGCTTTAGGCTTAAAGCATCGTTTCCTTGGGCAGCAGCACGATGCAGTTGAGCTAGCCACTCGTTGGGCATGACAGCCAAAGAAACCTCACTGATAGCGTTAGGGCTACGCCCTGAAGCAGGAGACGGAAATAGAGCAGGGACCACAGGCTCCCAGCAATACTCCAAGCCCAAGTGTTTGGCTAAGGTGAGCAGCAGCTCCTCGCGGTGAAAAGGCTTGCTGACAAAGTCGTCACAGCCCACGACTAGACACTGGTGACGCTGTTCGGCAAACGCACTGGCGGTTATAGCGATAATCGCCGGACGGGGGCCATCTGCATGGGTGCTCTGCCGAATATGCTGGGTAGCTGTGTAGCCATTGCAGCTGGGCATGTGCATATCCATGAAAATAAGGTGGGGCTGCCACTCCTGCCAAAGCGCGATCGCGCGGTAGCCATCCTCGGCCTCCAGCACGTCTAGTCCCAGTTCACTCAGTAGTTTTACCAGCAGCAGCCGATTGGCAACATTGTCTTCGGCGACCAGGACGCGGTAGCGAGGTTGATCGGGAGCTAGCCCTACCACCTGCTGACCTAGGTGAAGAGCCTTTGGGATAGTCCCTACCGGCGTAACCCGTATAGAGAAGGTGAAGCAACTGCCCTGCCCCACCTCGCTCCTAATCCGAATGGCGCCGCCCATCAGCTGCGCAAACCGCTGGCTGATATGCAGGCCTAGACCAGTACCCTCCTGGGAATTGCGCCCCACCTGGGTCTGGTGAAAAGACTTGAACAGGTCCCCCATCTCTTCAGCGGCAATACCGGGGCCAGTATCTTCCACCTCAAAGACTAACGTTAGACTCTTGCCGGAGGGCTCCGGTTCTAGAGACGCTGTAGTCGTTCCTGAAAACACCGCTGGGAGTGTTTTCAAGGATGCTTCTAGAGCTGCTTCTGGGTGCGCTTCTGGGCGCGCCTCTAAGCCCCCTTCTAGGGCCGCTTCTAAGCCTGAGTGGGGCACTGCCTCAGCAATTGAGGCGTCAGCAGTGTTCACCCGCAGGGTAACGCTTCCAGACTGAGTAAACTTAATGGCGTTGCCCAACAGATTAATCAGAATCTGGCGCAGCTTGTTTTCATCGGCCCTGACATATTCTGGCA
>DATNQE010000594.1:0-5529 GCA_036702895.1 Trichocoleus sp.
CAGCTTACACCACCTAGTGATAACGTACGCGGATTCTACTGCCCGGGTTTATGTTGATAAACTTGAGAACTTGCACACGCTGAAGATTCCTCAGCTGGGATACAAAGTCTTGTACTACGGAGCAATTTTTGTCCCTCTAGCGGGGCTTCTCGGCCTGATTTTTGGACTTACGCAGGGTTTTTGGGCTGGGCGTACGGCCCTTTGGGCTACTGGAGTTGTGCTGCCGGCCCTGCTTCTGGAGGGGCTACTAGCCAGCAGCGGTCATCGAAATTTTTCACCAGAGAACCTGTTTATCAGCTTGGCCTTTTCTATTGGGACGCTGCTAATAGTCAAAGAGCCGATAGAAGCTTGGCTCAAGGCAACTTCAACGAGTGGCTACTTGAGCACGGGGCGCTAGACTAGCCGGCTGCTTCTAGACCCTGGCAGCATCCATTGCTGCCAGGGTCTTTATTGCACCTGGGTGTCAGAAAGGGTAAACAGAGGTTTGGGCTTAAATCCAAGCGGCCCGGCCAGCAGCACCGTGGGAAATGAATTGACTGTCAGGTTGTAGTGATCGGCCGCTAGGTTGTAGTGCAGCCCTTCTGTAGCGATGCGGGTTCCGCTGCTGTTGAGCTCATATGCTAGAGCGCTGGCGGCCTCGTCTCTCTGACTGGCTGGAATCTGAATTAGGGCCGTTTGCAGGTCGGCTGCGACTTGTTTCAGGGCTTCGATGGCGGCAAGGCGCTCGGGCTGGGTGGCTGCAGCCTCGTAGTCCTGGCGAGCCTGGCTGAGCCGCTGCCGCAATTCCTGGCTAGTAGAAGGCGCGCTGGGTTGGTCAAGCAGATCGCCGAGCAGATTGGACTGTGCCTCGAACTGGTTTTCGACCTGAGCCCAAGCCGAATCGGCATTGCGGGCTGCTTGACTGAGTCGGCTATAGGTCAGCCCTGCCCAGGCGACTAGCGCCCCTGCCGCTAAAACTGCGCCAATGCTGACCAGGCGCCGATGCAGCTTGGCCTTTTGGGCTAGTTCTCGAGCCTCTTCCTCGCGGGCTTGGAGCTGATTGAGCGCCTTTTGAATAAACTCAGGGGGAATATCTACTCGTGATTGAGCGCTTTCCAAGGACTTGAGCGGGTAGCCCTGTTTGTGGCGAGCGTAGAGCTGGGCTGCAAGTTCAAAGACTTCTGAAGCCTTATCTTCAGGAATGCGAAGGTCTGCCATAGTAGACGCTGATGATGGGAGTTAAGTGTAAATGGAGTTTTTAGTAAGGGCAGCCTTGTAGAGGCTAGCACCCAGAGCCTGTCTGGAGCTTTTCTATTGAAAGCGCTGACTGATAGCTCCTAGCCCAGAAGCCGAAGTATTTAATGATACTTCTCACGGGTGTGCCCCAGGGCTGTCAACCCGTTGAATAGGTGTCTTCCAAGCACAGTACTCCCCTCTGACCTGTCCCTCTAGTCTAACCCTGCTTACTCTGGTAGCCATGCCAAAAGGACTCTCTGAACAGCGGTCACGAGTATTGTGGGCTCAGGTTTGGGGGCTGGCCTTCATGCAGGGTGCGATCGCACTGGCCTGGGTAATTTACGGCCTGTATTTGGTAGACCTGCTCACCCGCTTTGGCTTTTCCCGCTCTCTCGCGGTCAGCCTGCTGGTGATAGAAAACGCCCTGGCAGTGTTGATGGAGCCGCTGATGGGAGGCCTTTCGGATCGGCTACAGCACCAACTGGGCAGCCGCTTTCCGTTGGTGATGCTGGGTTTGGTTTTAGCCGCGGGGTTCTTTTTGTCGGTTCCGCTGATGGCAACATCGGGCCTGGTGGGGCTGCGATGGCTGCTGCCAATCTTGATGGTGGTTTGGGCGCTGGCGATGACGGTGTTTCGCAGCCCCGCTCTGTCGCTGCTGGGGCAGTATGCCTTCGACACTCAGCTGCCCCAGGCGGCGAGCGTGCTGACCCTAGTGGGCGGGCTGGCGGGAGCAGCGGGGCCGCTGGCCGGAAATTTTATTCTGTCCCTGGGGCCAACTACGGCATTTGCGGTGGGATCGGCCGTACTGTTGGCCGCCGCCCTGGTGCTGCGTCGATTTCACCCCGATCAGTCGCTGTTTGCCCAGGAGCCTCACCTCAACGGTAAGCACCGTCGCCCCTTAGTTCGCCTGCCGCAGCTGGCGCTGGTCTTTATGGCCGGGGCAGGGCTGACGCTGGGGTTTCGGCTGATGATGCAGATGTTTCCCACCGTGCTGGCAGGCCGGTTTCCTAATACTCCAACGGGCTGGATTGTAGGGCTGCTGTTTTTAGCCCTGGCGGCCACTGCCATACCAGCTGGTACTCTGGCAACCCGCTGGGGCAACGTCAGGGCAATGACGACAGGGCTGGTGAGCATGGCCCTGGTTTGCGCGGTGGCGGCGGTGGTTCCCAGCGTAGGGGTGGGAGTGGTGGTTGCGATCGCGTTTGGGGCTGCCTTTAGCTTGGTCTCAAATGGCACCATTCCCTTTGCCCTGTCGATGGTGCCCGCTGAGAAGCACGGTTTGGGCACAGGGTTTTATTTTGGTGGCGCGGCTCTGGCCTCCAGCCTGTTTGCCTTGTTTGCCCAGCGGCTAGAGGGCCAAATTTTTTGGATGAGCCTGCTGGGAGTGCTGGCGTTTTTAGCGGCAGCGGGCTGTGTGGTAGGCAGTCAACGGCTGCGACGCTAGGGGTAACGGTTGTTAAGCCGCTGGGCGCCTAAATGCCGCCCACGAAACGGCCAGGACTTAGGAGCCGGGGTGGATCAAATTGGGCTTTGAGTTGGCGCATGACGGCTAAGGCGTTGCCGCTATAGCCCCATACCTCCACCGCCTGCTTGAGTTCTGAGGGGGCGGCCAGCAGCGTTAGATAGCCGCCCGCGCTTTGGCAGTGCGATCGCAGTTTCATCACGATAGAGGCCGTTTCGTTTGCGTTGGGGCCGCCCTCCAGCCGCAGGTGGCCAACGCTGCCGCTGGCGTTGAGCCGACCCAGACTGCCCGATGCCTCTAGCTGCTCTAAAAGGCTGACGGCAGCGGCGGGAAGAATGCCGACTTTGGCAAGGACAGCGGTGCTGTCAGGGCCGTCTGATGGTGACCCG
Source organism: Trichocoleus sp. (assembly GCA_036702895.1). GTDB lineage: Bacteria > Cyanobacteriota > Cyanobacteriia > Phormidesmidales > Phormidesmidaceae > JACVSF01. Next base: position 3,067 of record DATNQE010000594.1, read on the forward strand.
AACAGCCGATAGCTGCTCTGCTGCCAGAACTGGGCGTCTGCTTCATCCCTGAGCACGACGGCTTTTAAGCCAGCTTCCTGCCCCAGCAACTGGAGCCGCTGCACCTGCTCCTCCACCCCAGCCGCAATGGATTGCACCTGAGCCGCCAAGCCAAACTCGCGAGGCTGACCCAGGGCCGCCATCAGGGCGGGAGAGAGCAGATCGAGCGCTGTAGGCGTCAGTGGGGATGCCCGCAGCGCCTGACTGAGTTGGTTGACAGCCGCAGAGGGACCGGCAAAGACGACGCTCTGGCTCGACTCCTGAGCCGGATACGTGCGAAACGTAACTTGAGAAACAATGCCCAGCGTGCCATAGGAGCCGATCAGCAGCTTCATCAGGTCATAGCCCGCCACGTTTTTGACCACGCGGCCGCCCGCCTTGGCGATCTGTCCGTCGTAGCGAACAAAAGATACGCCGATGAGCCGGTCACGCACGCCGCCGTAGCGCTGTCGCCGCGAGCCTACATCCCCCGTCGCTACAATGCCGCCCAACGTGGCCTGCTCGCCGTAGGCTGAATCAAGCCCTAGTAGCTGGGAGGAGGTTGCCAGGGTTGTCTCTAGCTCGGCCAATCGCAGACCGGCCTCTGCCGTTACGGTGAGATCCCCGGCTGCGTGGTCGATTAACCTGTTCAGACGACGTGTGCTGACCACCAGATCGAGACCTTCTGCCAGGCCGCCCCAGGCCAGTTTGCTGCCGCTGCCGCAGGGCAGTACTCGCCAGTGGTGGCGATGGGCGCAGGCCATCAGAGCGGCTAGCTGCTCCTGAGTATTGGGGTAGGCTACTGCCTGGGGTAGCGCTCCGCTCGAAGCGCCCTGGATGGGGGCCTGCTGCCCTGGCGGTAGGGCATCCCAGGGAACAGCGCCCTCGGGGCCTAACAAATCTACAGCGGCAGAGAGAATGTCAGACATTTAGGCGCTAGTCGATGCTGATGGGAGTGGGGCCATTGCCACTGTTGCCGTTGCTGCTGCTAGGAGGTGGGGTTTGGCGAAGCTGGCGGTAGTCGGCATAGATGCGATCGCGCCATTCAAAAAAGGGTGCAAAGGCAGGGTCGTCGGCCAGACCCGGCACGCCTTTGTCGCAAATGCCGACCGGCAAGTCTACATAGCGACTGGCCGGAAACTTGATGTACATAGTCATCCCAGCCACCGCAAAATCAGCCAGGGTAGGATGGTCTGAAACCAGGTAGGAACGACTCTGCAAGATCAGGCAAACGGCCTCTAGATCCTGCTTAAGGGCGTCGGTGGCAGCTTTGATCGCCTCTGGCCCAAGGCCAATGCCTGTACCCAGCAAACTGAGCACGTCTCCCGGCACCGCGCTCACCAGGTTACGCAGTACGTCGGGAGCAGAGCTCGGCAGTAGGGACGTGCGAAAGTTGGGGTGCCGGTTAAAAGCGCCGATCATGGCTTTGCGGGCATTCAGCCCAATCGACTCGTCGGCCCAGGCTTCCATCATCAGGCACAGCCCCTTCTGCTGGGGGTCGCTGGGCAGCAGCGGCCGGGTAGGATATTTAGTCTCCAGATACCGTGCGATCGCAGTAGAGTCGGCTACTACCTCATCGCCGTCCTTGAGGACGGGCACCTGACGCTGACCCGACAGGCGAAACAGATCGATCTGCCCAACGCCGGGGGTAACTTCAATTTTGCGGTAGGGCAGCTGTTTATAGTCCAGAATCAGGCGGACTTTTTCGCAGTAGTGGGAAGCTTCAAACTGATACAGCTCAAGCATGGAGAGTTTCCAAAAGACCTCGGCGGCAACTTTCTCGGCCCAGGCTCCTAGGATAAGCCTAAGCCACGAGCCCAGTGCCAAACCTAGTTAACTGTATCGCCATTTGCAGCGCTGGCACACATGGGATCGGCCCCAGACTGGGTAATCACCTCAACCGTTTCAAAGCCAGCGGTAGAGAGCAACTGGCGCACCGTTAGCTCAGCCCGGCTGCTGGCCTCCTGCAAAATGTTCTCACTGCAGGCCGCCTGCACAATTTTAGCCAGGGCTTCCTGCTGGGCCAGCTCCTGAAGCTGCGGCGCGTTGTCAGGGCCTAACCCCAAAAATCCTCGATCGTAGTCAAAGACGTTGGAACGGCTTAGATCGAGCTTGCTGTCGAGAATACGCGGCGGTGGCAGCACCACTCGCAGCTCGGACGTGAGCGGATCGACCTGGATGTTCTCAGCGGTGATCTCGCCTAAATCCACACCGGCTCGTACCTCACCATAGGCAACGTAGAGCAGTTTGGTGGAGCCAATTACGTAGCCACCTAAGGTGCGATCGCTCGTGCTAGGCACCACCGCCTCCATTGCAAAAATTGCGGTGGTCAACTCGCTGGCACCGCGAATCTGCTGCACTACCACCGAGCGCACATCTACTTCTGGAGCGGGCGGCTCCGGCGGCTCCAGCATCAGCCGCAGCCCCTCAAAAAAGCGATCGCCC
>DATNQE010000605.1:0-3446 GCA_036702895.1 Trichocoleus sp.
CCTGAACCCCAGTACAAATCTGCTAGCCGCAAAAACCCCGCCCCGGCCCAGCCTGTGCCCAGCTACATGCCCGGCGCTTCGCGGCTATCGCCCCAGCAGGCAGAGCGGATTTTTCGGGGGTCGGGAGGTTAGAGGATTGGGGTACAGGGTGTAGGGTATAAGGCCCGAGGTTTGGAATGTAGGAGGGGGCGTTTGTCATCTCTGACACCCTACCCTCTGCACCCTGTACCCTATCTCCCCAGTCCCTACGCTCCTTGCGAAACCAAATTCTCCTTCGTCAGCACCACCGAGTAAGTCATCCGGTCGCCGCGAGATAGGGTCTCGCCGCAGATAATCGGCTGATTTTGAGCGGTGAAGGCAGTGTAGCAGTTGACCAGCAGCGGAGCCCCTAGCGGAATTTCCAGGGCTTCGCTGAGCTCGATGGTGGCGTGGGTGCACTCCAGTGTGACTTCTACCCGCTCGATGGAGACACCGTTTTTATCCAGGGTGGGGTATATCAGGCTGGACTGAAGCTCGCGGGAGAACGCCTGGCCAATATCCACTCGGATGTAGGTAATGTCCACTGCAACGGGAACACCGTCGGTCAAAATTACCTTTTTCTGGCAATAGACCGAGTCAAAGGACGCAAGCTTGAGCTGGTCGCTAACGGCAGCCGAGGCGCGCACGCGCTCGAAAGAGAGGCTGCGGATGGAGGCCTGCACGCCCTGGCGCTGCATGTCTTCGTCAAAGAAGATGAGCGGGTTGGAGAGGGAGCGGGTGACCTTATGCTGCACCTTGACAAACACACCGCGGCCCCGCTGAGACTCGACCAGGCCCTGCTGAACGAGGTTTGCGATCGCACGCCGCACCGTAATCCGGCTGACCTCAAACTGATCCATTAGCTGGTGCTCGCTGGGCAGTTGTTCGCCGGCCCCATAGCGACCGTTGAAAATCTGGTCGCGCAGCCGTTCTGAGATGACTAGATGGAGAGGCAGTGAGTTCTCTGTGGTAATCATGCAGGTGCAGCAATGCAGGGGATTTTTCAACTAGGTTACAGACGTTTAACCATTGCGGCAGCAAACCGTCTACTCTTTTCCCAAACTGTCTGAATAGCCGCTTTAGTGTAAAACTTTGTGACGCAAAACTCTGTGCCACAAGCTCCATCTGTAGGGAAAAAGCCGCCACAGACCCACTCATGACAAAAAGGGCAGCTTCTTCGGAAGCTGCCCCACCGCACGTTACAGAAGTCTAGACATCAGCTGTTCGCAAACGAAAATTAAAGCTGGCACAAACACCAGGTAGTTTTAGCGCCAGTCCCGATGGGAAAGGCGACGACGACGGCTAGAGCGCTGACCAGCAGCCCCCAGACCCATCATCCCCAGCAGGGCAAACGGCGCGGCCTTGCGTCCCGGTGCAGGCTCAGAGACTTGCGCCTGAGTACGCTCTGCTTTACCTGAGAGGTTCTGATAAACTGCCTCAGCGGCTGAAAAAGCCGTCGTCGCCAGCAGAATGCTCAAGATAATCGGGTTCTTAGCCGACGATTCACCCTTACGAATGGTGAACGACGCATACATAAAGTAGAGGAAGATCAAGGCGCTGGCGATCAGCAGCAGGGCCAAAATGGCGGGACGATCAGCAAAGGTATAAATCGCGCCCTTCGCCTCGTAAAACTCTTGGTAGCTCTCAAATGGGCTGGCCATAGCGGCGAGTCTCCTTAAACAGCAATAGCTAGTTCACAACACAAAGCACGGTTAGCCCCGCTGTTGCTCCATAGGCGTTCCCACATGCATTTCCTCGCCGGGCAAGATGGAGTATTCCGGGTAGCCGGTCATGCCAAAGTCGCCCAAATCGAGGCCCTCCATCTCCTCCGTAGCGGGCACCCGCAGCAGATTCAGCTTCTTGAGCATCCAGCTCACGCCGTACCCCGGAATGAACCCCAGGATGACAGTGCAGATAAAGGTAGGAATCAGCTGCCCCAAAAAGCCTGTAGCTGGGTAGCCTTCCCCCTGGATATAGCCAGTGCCAACTACGCCCACCGTCATGGCTCCCAGGACGCCACAGTAGCCATGCACTGCAAACGCCCCCACAGCATCGTCAATGCCGATCTTCTCAATCCACTGGCCAACCCAGGGCATGGTCAGACCGCCGATGAAAGCGATGGGAATAACGAGCAATGGCGAATAGATATCTAGCCCGGCACCCGCTGAGATAATGCCTGCTAGACCGCCAGAGATGGTGTAAAAGGGGTCAGCTTTCGAGCCGATGTAGGCACCCATAATGCCCGAACATAGGGCTAGAGTGGTGCTGACCGCAATGGAAGCTAGCGTCATCGGCGTGTCGTAGATAGTCGTCTCGCGCTCAAAGCCAGGGCTATAGATCACGCAGGCGGCTAGAAACGCATAGAAGCCGACAAAAATCAGCATCAGGCCCACCATCGTCAGCGGCAGGTTGTGAGGCAAGATAGCGCGGGGCTTGCCGTTGCTGTCGTACTTGCCAATGCGGGGCCCAAGGTTGAGCAGAACACCCAGGGTGAAAAATCCCGACACACCGTGCAGCACCGCAGCACAGCCGAAATCGTGGTAGCCCAGAACACTGGTAAACCAGCCCCAGTAGTTCCAGCCCCAAGCAGCCGCCACCACCCAACAGAAGCTGCCCAGAACAACCGCCAGCACCAGATAAGCCCCTATCCGGATCCGCTCAATTAGGGCTCCAGACAAAATCGAAGCTGCGGTGGCGGCAAACAGGGAGAAGGCAAACCAGAAAACCCCAGTGAGGTTGTCTGACATGTTCGGTCCCATGGCCTCGGACCAGGGGTAAGAAGCCTGCACCAGCGGCATCAGATCCGCTACCGCGCCCTCGGCGGGAGGGGTTGTCCAGGGGCCAAGAATGCCACCCTTGAAGGGGAACAGAGGAAACGCCCAGTACACCCACCAGCCGAAAAAGAAGAACGTTAACCCAACCGTGGACAGCGTCAGCAGATTTTTGAGCATCGTTGCCAGCACGTTTTTGGCACGGGAAGCTCCTCCTTCGTAAGCTAGAAAGCCAACGTGAATGATGAGCATAAAAACGGAGGCCCAGTAGTAATAAGTCTCCGTTACAAACTTCTCTAAAAACTGGGTGGATGCTGGCAGATCCTCCGTAGCAATCTGCGCCAGCGGTAACAGTTCGAAGACCATTAGAAGCCTACTCCACAAAGATCAGCAGAACCGGCCGAGACACCTTTCTCAGCCGAAATGTAGCGCTGGCCAGATAGCTTAGAACCTAAGCTATTGGTCGAATACCTAGTCTGGGTAGGCTATCTGGCACGCGATGGTGCTAAGTTTGACCATCGCTATATCGCAAGCTTGTGGATTAGTGTGCTGCGTTTGTTATGACAAGTTTGTAGCAGCAACTACGAATTATTAATTTGTCTTTAAAGACAGCAGATCAAAATATTCCTGGGCGTTCTTGTCAGGAACTCCTCACAT
>DATNQE010000371.1:0-8224 GCA_036702895.1 Trichocoleus sp.
CCCAGCGCTTCCATCTGCTCCCGCCACTGGGGATCAACGTAGAGAAAGTGGCAGCCGGAAATACGGTTGCGATCGCAAAACTCATCAATCGCCCGCACCATTAACGCCGTAAGGGTTGTCTCGTCCTCTCCTGGGGCAATCAAGAAGCGATAGCCTTCTGCCGGAGTAAAGGGCGACATTCCCAGCAGCTTGGGGTAGTAGTCTACGCCGAGGCGCTCTGCCAGGTCGGCCCATTGGTGGTCGAAGACAAACTCGCCGTAGCTATGGCCCTTAAGATAAAGTGGCGCTGCCGCTACGAGGGTGCGATTGCGCCAAAGGGTTAGATGGGTCGGCAGCCAGCCGGTGTTGGCTCCCGTGCTGCCTGATCGCTCCATGTTGTGTAGCCAGGCCCACTCCAGAAACGGCGTCTTGAGCGGAAGGGCCAGCTCATCCCAAACCGGCTGGGGAACCTCCTCAATGTGGCGAATCCAGGCGACCTCGTACTGAGCCTTAGCAGCTTGAACCATATTGTGGCGACGTGATGGCGGACTTAGAGTTGACAGGGGCGGGCAAAGATCGTCGGAGATCAGGAGGCGCAACGGGGACAATCACTCTCTAGCGTAAATGAATTTTCAGGAATTCTCCGACGGCAGAGTTTTGGCCTCCACTCGGTAGTGTAAAAAAATCTCTTGGTCCACGATCTCACAGGAGATGAGCTGCAGTTGGGGGGCCGCGGTCGCTAGGAAACCCAGCCCGTCTACAGGCGTAGGGGCTGTTTCCCCCCCTAGCAGCAGCGGGCACAGGGTCAGAAAAAGCTCCTGCACGAGCTGTTCTTTCAAAAGCTCTGCGACCAGGCGACCGCCCCCCAATACGGCTAGTCGCCCAATGCTGCTAGCGTGAAGCAGCTCCATAGCCTGATGCCAATTCCAGGGGTTTTCTGAAACCGCCCAAACCTGCTCGAACCCGCCTTGCGTTCGCCAAAACTCAGCAGCGGCGGCCGTAGTCAACAGCCCCCGGGGCACTGCCTGCTGGAAAAAGCGGCAGCCAGGGTCAAGGTTTCCTGAAGGGGACCAGATGATGTGCATAGGCTGCTCGGGCTGTCCCCGCTGCTGCCGCTGCTCAACCAGGCTGGGCCGCCGTACGGGTAAAGTGGTGCCGTAGGCCCTCAGGGTACCGCCCCCTATCAGCACCGCGTCGGCAGCCGCAATTTGGGTTTCTAGGTGGGCCAAATCGGCGCGGGAGGAAAACCGGGCGGCGGTGCGATCGCGATCAGCAATCTTGCCATCGGCGCTCATCGCCAAAATCACGGTACTGTGAAGTAACGAAGGGGGTTGAATCGCTGGCAACATACTTAAAAGATGTGATAGGTGATAATAGAAATCAGACTCTAACGATGAGCTCCCTACATCAGGCTTTTAGTTGAGTGCGTTTGATGGGTTTCTAGGATTGCTGTGGACTTCTTTCAAGGGCTGTCACAGCGTCTAACGACTCACTTCAAAAGCTTCCTGAAACTCAATGGAATTCCTTGATTTTTATTGGGATGGGAGTAACTGGCCAGTCGTTAGAGGGCTGACGGTCACGGGGAAGATGCAGTATTCTTAGCTACACGTCCCTACGATCGGTGTTTCCTGCTGCTGGTCTCTTCCGCGGTTAGTGTTGTGTGCTCCGCTCCTTAATTATCGGTTTCCCTGTTATCAACGCGTCTGTTATCAACGCCCCTGTTATCGGTTTACCGCTGTTTCTGGTTACCACGGCAGGCGGTGAAGTTCCCCAGATTGATACTGTTGTCTGCTGCTGAGCTTCAGCCCTGCTTCGCCGAAACTCCTTTCCAATGCCGCGTTCTCGCCCACCCTCTTTTCGTAGAATTCTGGTGCTGCGCATTCTGCTGCTCAGCATTCCTATCCTGCTGATCGGGCAGTACCTGACCATCCGTCAAGCCCGCATCAGCCTACTGGAGACTGCTCGCCAAAATTTGGCTAACAGCTCAGTGCAAAAAGGGGTGAATCTCAGTCGCGACATGCGCTTCCTGCAAAACAGCCTGCGGTCTCTGGCGCAGAGTCAGGCGCTGCGAGCAGAGTCCCCCGAACGAATTATTGATTTTCTCTCGGTTCAGCTTGATCAGCTGCCTTACTTCATCGACTGTTTGCAGCTAAACGACGGGAATACAGGTGCGATCGCATTTAGCACGTGTGACGACTCCCTGTTGCCAGAGGCCATCAATCCTGCCTGGATTTTCAGGGGCACTAACAATCCCTCTCCCCGCTCTTCAGACTTCAAGCTGGTCTACGCAGGTTTATCTCCAGAGAGCAGTCCCAAGATTCAGTCAGCGGCCGAAGATGCCGTCACCGGAACGGCAACGGCCAACAGCATGAGCCGCCTGGATGTTGTTCTGGCAGCCCCAGTGTACGCTCGAGGGGGTGGGGGCCTGCGCTACACCCTGACGCTACGAGCAACGCTAGCCCAGTCGGTGACCACAGGCCCCGGCTCTCTGGCTGGCGATATGGTGATCATCAACCCCGATGGCGTTATCCTGGCCCATCCTAACCGCCAGCAGGTGGGCAAGTCTGTGCAGGACAGCCTGGATGCCGAGCGCTTCAGCAGCATCCTGCGTAATGTTCAAGCTGATCGCAGCAGCACCGTTCACCTGTTTCATTTCCTGCCGGTGGGTAAGGAGTGGTTAGCTGGCTACACCGGGGTTGATATTCCAGTTAACAATCGGGAAACAGAGCGCTGGACTGTACTGGCGGTTACGCCTCTAGACCACGCCCTTAAAGGCTTAAACGATGTCCGTAACGGCCTGGTGCTGCTGACCTTGGGGCTATTGATGGCCAATGCCCTGCTGGCGATCATTGTTGCGCGCGATCTATCCCTGCCGATTGAGAACCTCAGTCGCTACGCGCAGCAGATTCAGGATCTATCCCATCTTAAGGAAACTTCGCAGGACTTTGAGGTTAGGGAAGTTCAGGACTTGGCTACCGTTGTAGCCAACATGATGAAGCGGCTAGAGGAACGGGCCCAGGAGCTCAGGCATGCCTGGCAGGATGCTCAGATGGCTAACCAGCTTAAGAGCGAGTTTCTGGCCAATACCTCCCACGAGCTGCGCACCCCGCTCAACGCCATCATTGGCTGTATTCGCCTGGTCAAAGATGACTGCTGCGACTCGCGGGAAGAGGAGCTGGAGTTTTTGGATCGGGCCGACCAGGCCGCTATGCACCTGCTGCGGATCATCAACGACATTCTAGATATTGCCAAGATCGAGTCTGGTACCCTGGCGCTCAAGCCGGAGCTGTCTGACCTACGGCAAATTGTTCAGGAAGTGGTCGATTTGCAGAGTGTCCACCTCCAGCAGAAGAACCTGGACCTGGTGCAGGCGAACTTAGAAACACCCGTGTGGGTCTTAGCCGATCGGGCCAAACTCAAGCAGGTACTGCTCAACATCATCTACAACGCCATCAAATTTACCGAACAAGGCCGTATCAGCATTGACCTACGGGTTGAGACAGACAGCAGTAGCGATTTGGGCAGCGGCGGTTTGAGCCGTCCGTTGATGGGGATGCCCAGTACCTATGACGCTAGCCAAATTACCATCGAGGTTCCTCTGCCTAGGGTACTGGTGGCCATTTCGGATACGGGAATCGGGGTTGACCCGCAGCAGCAGCCCAAGCTGTTTCGACCCTTTGTCATGGTAGATGGCTCAACCACCCGCCGTTTTGAAGGCACCGGCTTGGGGTTAGCCATTTCTAAAAACTTTATGGATCTCATGGGCGGCAGCATTCACCTCTACAGTGAAGGCATTGGTAAGGGCACAACTGTCATCTTGGCGCTGCCCCTATCTGCGGCTCCTGATACCGTAGGGGCCAGACGAGTCGAAACAGAGCTTACCGATTTCTCCTCATCCTCAACGGCTGCCTCCAAATCATTAGCCGTTAGTGCTGAGCGCACCAACGGCTAATAATGAGTCTTCTGTTTTGCTGGAAGTCGGCCTAGGTAAAGCTGGCTGAAGCGGGGGCTGCTTAAGATCGCTAGGTTAAGACCGGGTAGCCGTAGCAGCGGTGGTAACTCTTGTGTGCGCCTTGGCCCAAGCGCTCTGAACTTGCTCTGCTGCTAGTTGCGAGAGACTGCTGCCAAGCTGAGGGTGGGGAATGTTGTCGGCCAGCAAAAAGGTGATTGCCACCGCTAGAAAGAGCCGCTCCCACTTAATGTCTGTCAGTCCTGAAGTCATCATCGTACTTGCTCCTTTCACGCAGGAAAGCCGTGGGCCTTCCGATTCAGAACTACACCCGTAAGGTAAGGCGATCGCAAAGGGCTAGTAGAAATGTGTCGACCACTTTCTAGAGTGGAACGAGGCCCCTTTCCGATTGCTGGGTGGGCTTGCTATCGCCTCATGCCAAGAGATTAGAGAGAAAGGGGGAACTTTTAGAGAAGTTCGATAAAAGATCCGCAGAACTGCCCTGGCTGCTAAAGCCAGGGTTTGCTAAAAGCCAAAGTGCCTGTTGCCTTTACGGAGATAGGCGCCTCAGGCGGACAGAGCTTCTTTAGAACCGGGCGGCAGAGCTTCATTTCTGACTAAAGAAACTCCTAAGTGCCGAGCTAGTCCTTTGCCGCCCTGCCGCATAATGTCATCGTGATTCCACTCCATCAGGGGTTTAATCAATCGGGCCAGTACGTTCATCCACGGCTGGGTCGTGCGCACTGTCCAGAAGTAGACCATTTGGGTACCCTGAGCGGTTGAGGAGAGCTCCCAGCGGCCTGTTCCTTCGACTTCGCCAGCAGCCCGTAGCCCTATCAGATGGGGTGCTTCGAGGTGAGTAATAGCGGTGTCAAAGCTGAGGGAATAGCCCAGGGGAGTTTGCCAAACAAACTTGCGCAGACCTCCCAGGCCGCTGGGTTCGGCTGGCTCTAGTTCTACGGCTGAGCGCACCGCAGGCCACCAGCTGGGCCACTGACTGTAGTCAGTCAGCGCGGCCCAAACAGTCTCAATGGGAGCCTCTAGTTCCCACAGCGTAACAAAGCGGAAGTCAGCCATAGGCGCCCGTGGCTCTACATGCCCATAATTTCGTAACCAGAGTCTACATAGAGAATCTGGCCGGTCATGCCGCTGGAGAGATCGCTGCTGAGGAACGCGGCGGTGTTGCCCACTTCTGTTTGGGTGACAGTCCGGCGGAGAGGCGCGACTTCTTCGACGTGGTGAATCATGTCGAGAATGCCGCCGACCGCAGAAGAGGCCAGGGTGCGAATGGGACCGGCAGAAATGCCGTTAACGCGAATATTGTGAGGGCCAAGTTCAGCAGCTAGGTACTTCACGTTCATCTCTAGAGCCGCCTTGGCGATGCCCATAACGTTGTAGTTGGGCACGACGCGAACGCCGCCGAGGTAGGTCAGGGTGACGATGCTGCCGCCCTCGGTCATCAGGGGCTTAGCCCCTTTGGCTAGGCTGACTAGGGAATAGGCGCTGATGTCGAGGGCCAGCTGGAAGCCTGCGCGCGAGGTGTTGCTGAAATCCCCGGTGAGATCATCGCGGCTGGCGAACGCCAAACAGTGAATCAGAATGTCGAGCTTGCCCCATTTTTCCTGGATGGTGTCGAAGACGGCGCTGACCTGCTGGTCATCTTGAACGTTACACGGCAGAAATAGGGAGGGATTGAGCGGGGCAACGAGCTCTTCTACCTTTTTCTCCATCTTGCCCTTTTCGTCAGGCAGGTAGGTGATGCCCAGGTTGGCCCCAGCTTTGTGCAGCTGTTGGGCAATACCCCAGGCGATGGAGCGGTTATTGGCAATTCCGGTTACGAGGGCGTTTTTCCCGGTCAGATCTAACATAGCTTTCCGTCATCGAGCGCATTTAGGAGCATACGGGAAATTGCGCCCGGTGGGTAGTGGGGGCAGAGCGGGCGATAGAATGGGAATTTCGTGTGCAACCTTGCCGAAACTCCTTACTGCCTGAACTCCTATGGAAGTGATCCCCGCTATTGACCTTTTAGAAGGCCGCTGCGTCCGCCTGTATCAGGGCGACTATGCCCAGTCGGAGGTCTTTAATGAAGACCCTGTTGCGGTGGCTAAAGAGTGGGTAGCGCAGGGAGCAACCCGACTGCACCTGGTGGATTTGGATGGAGCCAAAGCGGGGCAGCCGGAAAACTGGCAGGCCATCGCCGCCATCGTAGAGGCTGTAGATGTGCCGGTAGAGGTGGGCGGGGGACTGCGCGATCGCAACCGCGTTTCCGACCTATTTCGTCTGGGCGTTCGCTACGCCATTTTAGGCACTGCTGCGGTAGAAGATCCCAACCTGGTTGGGGATTTGGCTCAGGACTTTCCAGGGCAAATCATTGTGGGGATCGACGCTAGAGATGGCAAAGTCGCTACCCGGGGCTGGCTGGAAACCTCCGAGGTGGATGCGGTAGAACTGGCCCAACGCATGGGGCAGATGGGCGCAGCGGCTATTATCTACACCGACATCAAACGCGACGGCACTCTCAAAGGCCCCAACCTAGAGGCGCTGCGTGAGGTGGCAAAGGCGATTGATATTCCTGTGATTGCCTCCGGTGGCGTCAGTGCTGTAAGCGATCTGCTCAGTCTGCTGGCGCTAGCGCCGCTGGGGGTAAGTGGGGTAATTGTAGGCCGCGCTCTTTACACCGGCGATGTCAACCTCAAAGAGGCTTTGCGAGCCGTAGGCCCAGGCCGTTGGCAGGATATTCCCCCGACCTCTGGGGCTTCTACCTTCGCCTAAGAACATTTTTCAATTAGGTCCGCTGCCGACAGATAACCAATGCGGCAGGCTACCACAGGCTGTGAGCTATTTAAATAGCCCACAGCCTTTTGGCTATCCTCGGTGATTTTTTGAATGCAGCCTCTGGGTCGCTAGCCCTGACCCTGCTGCTTGAGGATCTCGATCTCCTGGCGAATCTCGGCGAGCTGGCGGGTCAGGTCCTCTAAATCTGGCTGAATCGAGGGATCCGTGATGGGGGTTGCGATCGTGTTGACCGTGCGCGGCGGAGGCGAGCTGTTGCTCTGGCTAAACGGGTTAGGCATTTGGCTCAGCAGGGTGTCTACCATTTGGCGCGCTTCCCGCTCGGTGACTTCGCCTTTGGCCTCCAATTCCTCAGCCAGGCGATTGACGTCTGTACCCAGTTCAGAAAATTTTTGGCCAGAGGCCTGGGGGTCCTGCATTGCTTCAATTAGGGAAGCGGTAGCGCCCAGGGTGAGGCGAAAACCTTTTTGCAGCGTTTCAGTTAGGGTCTCGGAGTTCATAAAACCGCAGAGGCAACTTCAATGAAGGTGAGTTCGAAATGCTCGTACTCTAGCATGCTCGTACTTGAGCCATGGACGAGGCCGAAAGCCTAGCGGAGACACGGGCAAACACTCCTCGGAGCACTCACAAGCAGCTATTTGCCACTTTCGGCCCGCCATTTGATTTTATTGTCACCTACAGCAACAGCATCTGAGGCCGCTAGCAAGACTGCCGACCCAGAGGGCCTTAGAGAGCCTAGGGACCGCTTCTGCAGGGCGCTTGACCCGAAACTGCGTGAAGCTACTGGGAGCAATCGTTAACTATATAGCTGCCCGACCTAGAATGGTAGAAGAGGCTAAGAAGCCTGCTCCAGAAACGTATTGAGATCTTCGAGTAGCCGGGTCAGCTCAGCCTCCGTGGTTAGCCGAATGCGATCGTCCCGCAGCGTAATCAATACCTTGGCCGCAAACGGGCTAGGCCAAATATTGGGATTACAGAAAATCTCTAAGAAGACTTCTCCTGTGTGCTGATACTCCATAGCCGCTTCAGGGGCACGAGCCCCACCTGCCTGAGCCCGGGCAGCAGCAGCTTTGAGGCGACCCATCAGGCCCATTAGATCAGTTTTTAGCGCCTGGGCAGCCTCTAGCGGAAAGCTAAATCGCACTGACCCTTCAATTAGGTTCAGCGTGATCTGCGACGTAATTTGCGAAGCCATAGGCGAAGCCTTGGGAAACACCGACTTCAATTCTGCCATTGGTCTGCCACTGGCTGCTCATGCTGATGGGTTTATGCCAATGCTGCGGCCAGTCGTTGTGTTTGAGCCTTAGCAGGAAACTGGCCAATGAGTCACTCGATCTAAAGGCTTAATTAGCTCAGCTTAAGCGCTTTGGTAATTGCATTAGCAGAGCCTAACGACAGCTGAAAATCCGCCAGTGGATAGGGACTTTGGTATCTAAACACACTTTAAAAAGAATGACGAACTGAGCGTTTCGTTGGGGAGTACGGGGGACTGCGCTTGGATGT
>DATNQE010000630.1:0-2831 GCA_036702895.1 Trichocoleus sp.
CAGGGGGGTTTCCAGCGCTGCTGCCGCCTGTCGAATCTGCCAGTTCAACCCTTCGTCGTAAACGCCATAGCCATCCTGGGAAAGCAGCACCGGGACAGGACCAGCCTCGATCGGATACTCCTCCGAAAAAGGGCAAATCTCCAAAGCAACTAGGGCTTCCAAACTGTGGCGCTGAGTGAAGTACAGCGCCCCGAGAGCGCCTACTTCCTCCTTGGCCGAAGCAACTAGGTAAACCGTCACTGGAGGTTGTTGGGAGGGCTGTTTGAGTCTCTCAGCCAAGGCCAGCAGAATAGCCACCGAGGCTTTATTGTCGAGAGTGTAGCTAGCAATAGTGTCCCCCATGCGAAAGGGCCGCTTGCGGTGCTTGCCCACCACCATGCGGGTGCCAGGGCGCACCCCCGCCTGGGTTAGCTCATCAGCAGTTTGACAGGTCTCGATCCAGGCATTTTCCCAGGCCACCGATTGGCCCTCCTGCAGGGACTTTTGGGGCGATTCGTGGGAAACGTGGCGGGAGCCAAAGCAGAGAATGCCGCTAACCGTCTTTTGATCCCCCAGCAGATCCACGACGCCCTCGCCATAAACCCAGGGGAACGCGCCGCCTAGCCTGCGCACAGAGATCTTGCCGTCTTCGTGCACCGTTTTGACGATGGCACCAATCTCGTCTTTGTGCGCCGTAATTGCAATGGCTCTGGAGGGCCGATTTTGAGCAGCAGCTTCGACCTCATCACGCCCTGGAATTTTGGCGATGATGTTGTCCGCGTCATCACGCCAGTGCTCCACGCCCAGCGCATCAAAAGCTTCGATCAAAAACTGGTTGATCTCACATTCAGCTCCACTGGGTGAGTGGCACATCACCAGCGATTCGATCTGAGCAAAGAGGTCGTCGGGTGTGAGAGCCATGGGAAGGAAAAGGCAGAGGGCTGGTAGGGTGGGCAATGCCCACCAAATTTGGCAGCAAAATTGCCGACACCGACACCCTAACGTGAAGGATTCAAAGTTGGGTCAGGGGAGCCTCCAATAAACAATACTGGGGGCAATGCCGCGCAGCAGTAGCCCCCTTGCCAGTCACCTATGCAGCTGTGCCAACAATTTCCTGCAAACGGCTGCGGAACTCGCCTTTGGGATGGCCACCTTTGACTTCGCCAACGATGGCAAACTCTCCCTCAGGGTTGTCGCAGACCAAATAGGTCGGCCAGCCCATGTCGGCTTTATCAGGGTACTGGGCCAGCAAAATCTTACGGTACTTGCGGTAGGTCGCGGTGTCCTGCATCTTCACATCAACGAAGTTCAAGCCCAGTTCCTCAGCGACTTTCTGGTCGTAGAACGACATTTTGTGGCAGATGCCGCAGTCTTCGGACGAGAACTTAATGACGGCTCGGCTCATGAGATTCTCCTGCTGTAAGGATGGGTCGATTTGCCGATATATTGTCGGCCATTTTGCCAAACATCTGAACAAGCATCTGAGCAACCCCAAAGCCTGTGCTCCCTGGAGATGCTCCCTCAGGTATCCAATAAAGGGACTTTCTGAGTGTCTCAGCTAGTTAGTTCTCACGGCTACCGGTGAGTCTGAAACCGCTGGCGCAGCATTGGAAACACCGGACAGGGCTTCGCCTCCTGTAGCTTTTCAGGGCGGCTCCAGGTAAACGGGGCCTGCCGGGCGGCAGACATCCACAGCAGGCGCTTGGCGCGGGTCATGGCGACGTAGAGCAAGCGATACTCCTCAGCAATCTTGAGCTGTTTGGCCTGCTGCCAAGCACTCCAAAGATCGGGGATGGGGGCGTTCTTGCGCTCGCTGTGGGCATAGGCGCGAATTTGGGCGCGGGCCACTTCAGCCAAGGTAAAGTCTCCCAAAAATTCTCCCTGGGGCGGCACCCACAGTTCCCCCGGAATCGTCTTTTCATGGAGAAACGGCAGGAACACTACATCCCAGTCAAGGCCCTTAGCCTTGTGCATGGTGATCAAAGTGAGCTGGCCTTTGCGGCTGTATTGAGACTCTGTGTCTTCGGTATCTACGCCTTCAAAGCGTTCTGAACCAACAATTTCCTGCAGCGCCTCTAGCATGGCAGCCAAAGTATTGTTTTCGCGGGTTTGCTGGCTGAGGCGGGCGGCTAGTTTGTCAGCGGTGGCTAGCTCGCTCTGGTTGTAGCCCAGGGTCAAACCGATAAAGGGCACCAGGTGATAAGGCGGCAGCTCCAGGCGTGATCGCAACAGCCCCGCGCACAGCCGCCGCGCCTGCCGTGCCGCTTCCGTATCGGGGGGCGTATCCAGTGGGCCAGGGTAGAGAAACTGCTCCGGCGCATTCGCCAGAGCGTTGAGATCTTGGGTGGGAATGCGGCGGCGATCCACCAGCACCCGCAGCGCCCCTTTAAGCGCATCCGGCGAGTGGGGCCGCTCGATAAAGCGCATCACCGCCAGCATTTCTTCGGGCACCTGGGTCTGGCGCTCCCGCGCCCCCACGTCGTACAGCCGCACCCCCGCCTGGGACAGATCGACCCCTAGCACCTCCGGCTGCCGCAGCAGGTTGCCGACAAACAGTCCCTGGCGGCCATCGCGCACCAGAATGGCAAAGCTCAGCTCCGGCTGTTGCCCGGCCAAATCGACCACCCGCTGAGCCATGAGCCGCACCGAGTCGGTAATGTCGCCGGGGGTGTGCATCTCCAGGCCTGCCCCTAAGGGATTGGGGTTGGCATCCGCCTGAGGATCATCCCAGGCGACAGGTGAAATGGCCTGCTCTCGGAACGGCGTCTCCGGCCCGGCAACATCGGCCTGATTGACCCAGCGCAGCAGGTAGTTGGCCGCATCCATGATAATTTGGGTGCTGCGCCCGGCCT
>DATNQE010000658.1:0-2126 GCA_036702895.1 Trichocoleus sp.
TTACGAATTAGCTCTAAGGGCTCTTGGCTCTCCAAAAGTTGTGTGGCTAAGGGGCGTGATCCGTTGTGGAAGGTACTTATGATGACTGAAGTTTGCTGGTCAGAGTTCAACACATCAGATAAGCAGTCCGTCTTATCCCTAAAACCCGCATCCAATTTCTAAGAATCCCGTCGGTCTTTGTCAGACAGCGCTGACCCACGGCAGAAATCGCTTCTGCATCCCGCTGATAGATACGGTATACTAGCCGTAGTCGTTATGAGTTTATGATCATCCTTATGGCGAGTCCAGCGGTGGAAAACGTTGTAATTATAGGGTCAGGGCCAGCGGGATACACAGCCGCTATCTACGCAGCGCGGGCCAACCTGAAGCCCTTTATGTTTGAGGGCTACCAGTCAGGGGGGCTACCTGGCGGACAGCTAATGACCACCACTGAGGTCGAAAATTTTCCTGGCTTCCCCGACGGTGTTACGGGGCCCCAGCTGATGGATCAGATGAAGGCCCAGGCTCTGCGCTGGGGCACGGAGATGGTCACCGAGGACGTGATTTCGGTCGATCTGAGCCAGCGTCCCTTCACCGTGCGCTCAGAAGAGCGGGAAGTCAAAGCCCACAGTTTAATTATTGCCACTGGGGCTACGGCTCGGCGGTTAGGCCTGCCCGCCGAACCTGAGTTTTGGAACAAAGGCATTTCGGCCTGCGCCATTTGCGATGGTGCCACACCGTTCTTTAAAAACGAAGCTTTGGCCGTCATTGGCGGTGGAGACTCGGCTGCAGAAGAAGCGGTTTATCTGACTAAGTACGGCTCCCAGGTGCACCTGCTGGTGCGCAGTGACAAGATGCGGGCCAGCAAGGCAATGCAGGACCGGGTGCTGAAAAATCCGAAGATTACTGTCCATTGGAACACTGAGGCCGTGGACGCCTATGGGGACGACCTGATGAAGGGTCTATTCGTGCGTAATACCCAGACTGGCGAAGAGACCAAGCTGCCTGTGCGGGGGCTGTTTTACGCCATTGGCCACAGGCCCAATACTCAGCTCTTTCGGGGACAGCTAGACCTGGACGACGTAGGCTACATCAAGGTCAAACCCGGCACGGTGGCTACCAGTGTTGAGGGCGTTTTTGCCGCCGGGGATGTGCAGGATCACGAGTACCGCCAGGCGATTACAGCGGCGGGAACAGGCTGCATGGCGGCGCTGCTAGCCGAGCGCTATTTGGCGGCTAACGACCTGATTCAGGAGTTTCACCAGACGTCGGCTTCTGAGAAGCCTGCTGATGAACACCGAGTGGCTGAGTACAAGCAGGTGGCCGAGTTTGACCCTGACACGACTCGCCATGTCGGTGGCTATGCCCTGCGCAAGCTCTATCACGAGACCGACCGTCTGATCATGGTGAAATACGCTGCGCCCACCTGTGGCCCCTGCCATACGCTCAAACCTATCTTGAATAAGGTGGTGGACGAGTTCGAGGGCCGCATTCACTACGTTGAAATCGACATTACCGAGGATCCTGACGTCGCCGAGGCCGCAGGCGTAACCGGCACCCCTACAGTTCAGTTTTTCAAGGACAAGGCCCTGGTCGGCGAGCTGCGCGGTATGAAGCAAAAGAGCCAGTACCGGGAGGTCATTCAGCAGAATCTGGGCGCTGTGCCTGTTGCGTAGCCTTGCTAGGGCTAGGCTGCAAGCTCAAGCCGGTGAATGCCAGCTCCAGCCGTTCCCTGCCAGCCCGTTAGCGCTAGGTTGACTCCAGCTCATCAATCCAAACAGTGTGGAGGTGCTGTCTTGCAGCACCTCTTTTTTTCGGGTTGCTAAACTCAATTTGCAGCACTGCCTGCCGAGCTGCGACTCTACGACAGGTTAAGCGGGTCAATGTCGATAGTCAAACTGACCTGAGCCGGCACCTGTTGCTTCAGCGATCGCAAATCGGGCGGCATCTGGTCGGGCCGACATTTGAGCAGCAGCTGCCAGCGGAAACGGCGAGCCACCCGCAGCACCGGGGCTGGAGCCGGGCCTAACAGCTCATACCCTTCGCGATCGCAAATCAACTCCGTTAGCTGGGCAGCGGCCTGCTTCGCCGCCTGCTCAACCGCCTCCGGGTCAGGGCTAGAGAGCCGCATCAGCACGAGCTTGCCG
>DATNQE010000670.1:0-5889 GCA_036702895.1 Trichocoleus sp.
AGCCTGTGGCGTTGGCATCAAGGTTTTCTGCTGTAGACGTCTTCTCTACCGGGCTCTGCTGCCCTCCCCGCTGACCTCTTAAGCTCCTGTTAACCCTTCTGCAGCAAACGGAGCCCTACAATTGACTCCGTTTGTTAATGCTGAACGAAATTCAATGCTAGAGCCCGCAAGATCTATCGAGTTCTTCTACAAGCTGTCAGAGCCGCAATCCGTCGCACCAGGAGAGGTCATTTTCAAGCAGGGCGAAACGGGCGAGGTCATGTACGGCATCCTGGAAGGGGAAGTCGAGCTGTGGGTCAACGACAAAGTAGCGGAAGTGATCCGCGCTGGCGATGTTTTTGGCGAAGGAGCGCTGGTGCAGGACGAGCGCAATCGGGCCTCGACAGCAATTGCCAGAACAAGCTGCAGGCTGGTTTTTGTCGATCGGGAACGGTTTTTATTTTTGATTCAGGAGACCCCTCTGTTTGCGCTTCAGATTATTCGCAGCTTCTCTACCCGCCTGCGTCAGCTCAAGCAAAAGTTTTAAGTGCCGCTACTCTCTAACCGCTTGGATGCAGCTCGAGAAAGGGCTGCGCCACAGTTTGGGGTGGAAAATTTCTGAAGTAGCGCGCGGGGTAGAGCATCCCTCCAGCGGTTTAATTTTTTGACAGTTTAAATTCATCCGCCACTTCAACGGCATACCGACGATTGTGTCCTAAACTTCACCCAGTAAAGTGGATACAGCACAGGAAGAAGGAGGGAGGCTCATGAATGCTGCGGCGCTCTGGCAACGCTACCGCGATTGGCTTTATTACAACGAAGGTTTGGGTTTTTATCTAGATGTCAGCCGCATGCGGTTTGACGACGCCTTTGTAGCCCAGATGCAGCCCCGGTTTGAGAAAGCCTTTAAAGACATGGCGGCTCTGGAGAAAGGCGCGATCGCAAACCCCGACGAAAACCGCATGGTGGGCCACTACTGGCTGCGCGACCCCGACCTGGCCCCAACTCCGGAGCTGCGTCAGGAGATCGTTGAAACGCTGGTAGACATTGAACAATTTGCCAGCCAGATCCGCATGGGGGTGATTTACCCACCCGGGCAGGAACGCTTCACCGACATTCTCTCCATTGGCATTGGCGGTTCGGCGTTGGGACCCCAATTTGTAGCTCAAGCCCTGGGGCCTGACTTTCCGCCTCTCGACATTCACTTCATCGACAACACCGATCCTGAAGGCATTGATCGCATTTTGGCTCGGCTAGACGGTCGCCTGGCCACCACCTTGGTCATTGTCACCTCCAAGTCAGGCGGCACCCCCGAAACCCGCAACGGCATGATTGAGGTACGCAAGTGCTTCGAGCGGCACGGGTACAACTTTCCCAAGCAGGCTGTAGCCGTCACCGGCATCGACAGCGGCCTGGACAAACAGGCCAAAAGCGAGGGCTGGCTAGCGACATTCCCCATGCACGACTGGGTTGGCGGTCGTACCTCTGAACTGTCTGCGGTCGGCCTGCTGCCTGCAGCGCTGCAGGGCATCGATATTCGCTCTATTTTGGGCGGTGCCCGCGAGATGGATGCCGCTACCCGCGTTCCCGACCTGCACCAAAATCCAGCGGCGCTGCTGGCGCTGGCATGGTACTTTGCGGGCAACGGCAGGGGCGAAAAAGACATGGTGATCCTGCCTTACAAAGACAGCCTGCTGCTGTTTAGCCGCTACCTGCAGCAGCTGGTCATGGAATCTCTGGGTAAGGAAAAAGACCTTGACGGCAATGTCGTCTATCAAGGCATTGCGGTTTACGGCAACAAGGGCAGCACCGACCAGCACGCTTACGTCCAGCAGTTAAGGGAAGGGGTGCCTACCTTCTTTGTGACCTTCATTGAGGTGCTCAAAGATCGCGTAGGCGGCTCCACCGAGGTCGAAGCGGGGGTCACCTCCGGGGACTACCTCTCCGGCCTGCTGCAGGGCACTCGGCAGGCGCTCTACGAAAACGCCCGCGACTCAATCACGCTCACCATTCCTGAGGTCAATGCCCACACCATCGGGGCGCTGATCGCGCTATATGAGCGGGCCGTCGGCTTCTATGCCTCTTTGGTCAATATCAACGCCTACCACCAGCCGGGGGTAGAGGCTGGAAAGAAAGCCGCCGCCGGAATTTTGCAGCTGCAGCGGCAGGTCGTTCAGGTGCTTCAGCAAAGCGGGCAGCCGTTGGTCCTTACCGACTTGGCAGCTAAAGTGGGCACCCCCGACGATATTGAGACGATCTACAAAATCGTTCGCCACCTCCATGCCAACCGCCGCGCTCTTACTGTGATAGGCGACCCTGGTCGCCCCACTGAGCTGCAGGTGACCGCCCTCTAGCCTCGCTGTCGTGCAGCCACATAAACGGGCAGAGTCATCCAAGCTGCTGAAAGCCAGCCCCGAAACAACTTGTAATAATTCCGAAAGTTAGATTTTGGGGCTTTGGGGTAGGGATAATGCTGCCGATCCCAAGCGTTGAAGGCGGGCTGGCAAAGCAGCTGACCTCTGCTGTTGAGGTGCTTTGACCAAGCGGCTTTGGAGGTTGAGCAAGCGGCAGCTAAAGCCTAAGAAAATCAATAGGCGGCAGCAGTGGTGAAAGTCGCGCAAGCATCAGGTCGCTAGTTTATGAAAGTGTGTCAAAAGACTTCAATTTAGTTGAATTTAGCAAAGGATATATGCACCTTCGCTCACTTGTCTCCTAGGCTATAGAGTAAGCACGAGAGGTGAAGTTGAGGCTATGCCCCTGACAATTCTGGTGGCCGAGGATGACGAGGGAACTCGTTTGTCGATTGGCGACTACCTCGACCTGGAAGGGTATTCTGTTTTGCTAGCTGCAAATGGCGAAGACGCGCTACGTCAAATCTTTGCGTTTCAGCCCCACCTACTGATTACCGACATCAGTATGCCGCTGATGGATGGCTATGAGCTGGTGCAGCAGGTGCGGCAGCAACCCGTGTGGCGGCTACTGCCGGTGATTTTTCTGACGGCCCACACCGACACTGAAAACCGCATTCGTGGCTATCAGATGGGCTGCGATGCTTACCTGCCCAAGCCTTTTGAGCTAGAGGAAATTGGGGCGGTAGTGCGCAATCTGCTGGAGCGATCGCAACTCATCCAGACCGCCTGGATTCATCAGGTGGCCCTGCAAACAGCTCAGCAGCGAGCAATAGCCTCAGAGCGAAACAAGCAGGGGAACTCCAACAGGCTGAGTGATAGCAGCAGGCTGAGTGATAGCAGCAGGCTAAGCGATAGCCACTTTGAGGAGCCTAAACCCGACCTAACGTCGCGGGAGCAGGACGTGTTGACCCTCATCTCGGACGGACTCTCCAATGCGCAGATTGGCGATCGCCTGTTTCTTAGCCCCCGCACGGTTGAGAAGTACGTCAGCAGCCTCTTTCGCAAAACCGACACCGCCAACCGTGCTGAGCTAGTGCGCTTTGCTGTTGACCACCATCTAGTGACTTGATTTCTAGAGGGCAGCGGTCAGGGTAGCGGTCAAGGCAAGGCTTTCAAAAAAAGATAGACCCCGACCTACTGAATGGGGGCTACTGTCTTTCCTCCTCCGGGGGGGCGCACCATGGATTAAATGGAGGTTAAGCTAACAAGCAATCTTCTTAACTTAGTGCCCCTTACCTTAGGGCCTAAATGTGGTCATTCTGTTGAGGAGATACCCGGGCAAACTGCAGAACACCGGGTGCGGCCGCTCGCAGTAAGGCATGCGCCCAATCTCAGCAAGACCATAGGATTCGTCTCCCCTAGCAGCTTGGGGGAGACATTGCTGTGTTCAATTGTCCTAGTGAGCGTTGCCAGGGCTAAGTAACCGCCCCTGGGGTGGGCTTTTAAGGAGTACACCAGACAGCTGGCGCTTAAAAACTGTTTTAGTAAGAGGTAGATGCTATGGCGAAAGTGGCAGATCAGATAGCTAAACAGACGCTGGGAAGTCTGGCTCAGGCTGCGATCGCAAAGTATCTCAAGCAGGCAGTTCGCTACGAACAAGCGGTGCTTGCCGACACCGACCCCGAAGAGCTACACCAAATGCGGGTAGGGATGCGCCGTCTACGCACCGCAATGCAGGTGTTTGAGCCGGTGATCAAACTGCCAAAAGCCGCGCGAGAACCCAAAGTGGCCGATGTCGCTCGTCAACTGGGAGAGCTGCGCGACTTAGATGTAATATCCGAGACCCTGCACACTCAGTTTTTGCCCCACCTGCCAGAGCCGGAGCAGGCGGCGCTACAGTCAGCCCTAGAAGCGCTAGGCCAGCACCGCCGCAGCGTCTTCAAGCAAGTCAAACAGTTAATCCAGGGGGAGAAGTACCGACAGCTTAAAAAATGCCTTAAGGCGTGGGGTAAGGAGCCGCGCCTTAGCGCCATCGCACCGCTTCCCGCCGCCACCGCCATGCCCGATCTGGTGCTGCCCCTAATCAGCCGTCTCTGGCTGCATCCGGGCTGGCTGGTGGGCACTGATGAAACCCTCCAGGCCGACACCCAAATCGACGCGGCAGCTGCCGACGAACTGATTGCCCAAAACAGTGAAACCCTGCACAGCCTGCGTAAACAGATCAAGCGCGTACGCTACCAGCTCAAGCTGGTCTGCGACCTTTACGACAATGCTCTAGACGAGGTTCTAGACAGCCTAGAAACCATGCAGGAAACCCTAGGCCAACTCCAGGACGGGGCGGTGATGGCAGAGTTTTTAGAGGCGGTCATTGT
Source organism: Trichocoleus sp. (assembly GCA_036702895.1). GTDB lineage: Bacteria > Cyanobacteriota > Cyanobacteriia > Phormidesmidales > Phormidesmidaceae > JACVSF01. The sequence continues at coordinate 4,703 of DATNQE010000670.1, forward strand.
CAATGCCCGCTGCAACATGCCTACTCTGTTTGAGCGTCTAGCGGAGGGCCGTCACCAGGCCTGGCAACAGTGGCAGACCCTACAAACAACCTATCTAGATCCTCAGCAACGGCACCACCTGCGCCAGATTTTACTGACGCCTACTCCTGCCGTTGACGAGTCATCAGAAGCGCCCACCTCAGAACCAGCATCAGCTCAGCCAGATCGAACTGCTCCAAAACCCGCATCAGACACCGCGCCTGCGGATTCAACCGCCGGTCAACCCGACAAAGCAGTTCAGCACACTCGAAGAAAAGCTGCTGCCGCCAGAAGAGCGAGTAGTGCTATGGGGTTTAAGAAGTAATCTAAAGCTTCTCGGCCTATGGGTGTCGTGCCCTTGAGCAGGCGTATCGTTCAGCCATAGGTCTGCGCTCAGTGGGCGTCTTTAGCTTTGATAGGGGAATGGGTTAACGTCCAAGGTCCGGTCCTCCCGTAGCATCTCCGACCGCTGAGCGCTATTAGATTAGCTCAAGTTAAAGCCAAGCTAAGCCAGTAGGCAAGCGCTGCGCTGCCTAAAGGAACGCTCAAGTTGTCCACCCCAAACCGAGAAAACGCCTCCAGCGCAGTAGCAACTACCGCCACCACCAGGCTAATCACCAGGGTGACTGCCGAAAGCCCTTGAACAGTGCCCAAAATTGCCAGGCAGACCACTAGACTAGCTGCAAGCATGGCCGAGCTGCCCTCCCAGCTTTTGTGGGTTTCCCAAAGCTTGTAAGGATGGCGGCCATAGCGCTGACCCACCAGCGCCGCTAAGCCGTCACCCCAAGTCATCACCAAAATGCCCAGAGCCGCATACTGTGGCTGCCACTGGGGCCAAAACCAGGCTGTCAACAGGCCGATGCTGAGCGCATAGAAGAAGGTGCCCAAGCTGTCTCGCCCCACGCTGTTGATGCCGGGCAGCAGTGGAAACTGGTAGGAGAGCAGTGCGATCGCGCTGGCTACTACCGAAGCAGCAATGCCCATCCAGGCTGGGGTGTGCAGCCACCAGGCCAGCAGGATAACGTGGCCTGCCCCAATGTGGACAACCTTACGCGTCACTTCAGAGCCGGCGTTGGCCCGCCGCAGCCCTTCTGCCGCCCCGCCGATGATGGCTAACCAGCCGACGACCAGGCTAACTTGAACCAGTGGAGTAGGCATACAGCAGGCCT
>DATNQE010000671.1:0-5052 GCA_036702895.1 Trichocoleus sp.
ATACCTCCAGCGCCCGTCGCCAGTCCATATCGCTGTGGATACCGCGCACAATGCCGCTGGTGAGACGCTGGTTGGCCTCCATCTGGCGAATGCGATCGTCCGTTTCTGAAGCGGGCAGCGCTAGCCCCATCAGCCGGGCTACCCCCTGGAGGAAGTGTTTCTCAGGCTCGCCCCACATGCGGGCAGCGTCGCCCTCCACCGAAATGAAGCCTAGCAGGTTGCCCTGGTAGAGAATGGGCGCGGCCATGAGCGATCGCGCTTTAAGCAGCTGCATCATGCGCTCGGTCACGGTAGCCTTGAGCGAGCTTTGAATTTCGCCGACCACGATTAGCTGATCGTTGCTAAGCGACTGGTAAAAACCCCGAATGTCTTCAGCCGGGATCATGAGCGTCGGAGTGGCCGTTTCGATAGTGGGCCGAGCCGGCTGCTTTTTGTGGGGTTGGTTGCGCTGCCAGAAGTAGTTGCCCTTGGGTTCAAACCAAAAAACGCGGGTGCGCGAGGGCTTGATAAAGGTCTGCGCTTCGTGGGCCACCGCTTTTAGACGGGCGTCAAGGCCGTCCAGGGTGCCCAGCTTCTCCAGCAGTGCCAGCAGCGGCTGGTCAGCTCGCTTCACCAGGCGCCGCTGGGCCTCGACCTCGTGCTGATGCAGCGCATCGGCCAAAAAGTTCATCAGGACCGTGAGGTGAGCCCGCTCGCCGGTGCTGGGGCTAATCCCCCAGCGCTGTGAGGCCAGCAGCAAAATGCCAAAACACACGTCCTGCCGCCGAATGGGAAACAGCACGCCGCTCTGTAGGTTGAAATTCTTTGCGATCGCGCCCCACTCACCGCTGCGGGGCTCATTCTGAAAATCTGCCACAATGAGAGGCCGCTGCTGAATCACGACCTGCTCCATCACGTCCCCCGGCGTCAGGTTGAGATGGGTGCGGACAAAGCGGAGGCTCTTAGGGGTATGGCACGCTTTGGTAGTCAGCTTGTGGTGAACCCGGTCGTAGCGGCCGATCCAGCTAACCTCATAGTCAAACTCAGTCTGCACATGGTCAAGGGCCAGCCTCACCACCTCATCCTCGTTTTGGGCGTCCCGCAGGGTCTGCAAAATTCGCCCCAGAGACACCATTTGCTTCTCATAGGCTGGGCCAGTATGAGACTGACTCATACGATCTAACTGATCTCCTTAAGCGGTCGATGGAACCCTTGAAAAAAGACTCGAAGAGCATGGGCTGAAACAGACACACCAAAATTTGGCGGTCCCAGCCGGGGTGTTAAAACACTATAGTTCAGAAGCAGAAAACCCGTGCACCCGACAACCCTGATGAGAGAACCCCTTCGCGCGGCTCATTCAGGGTACCTTCATGGAGGATGGCCCTGAGTCTTTGTACGCGATACTTGAGGGGGTAGATTGCCGCAGCCTTACTTGCGCTAAAGCTACCCCCTCAAAATACCCAGAATTCCGGTGAGCAAAACAGTTCCTTTATCAATCGATCCCTACACTCAATTTATTCGGCCCCTGCTGTTTTCGAGCCTGAAGCTCGATCCCGAATGGCTGCACGGTCGGACCATGGCGGCACTGACTTGGTTAGCGGCCCCAGCAGCCAGCGGCCTGAGCGTGCAGCAGGCGTGGCTGCGCCAGCAGTTTGTCGTCTCTGATGCCCGGCTGCGCCAGAGCCTGTGGGGGCTAAGCTTTGACAACCCGCTGGGGCTAGCCGCCGGTTTTGACAAAAACGGCACCGCCGCTAGAGCCTGGCCGCTGTTTGGGTTTGGCTTTGCCGAGCTGGGCACGGTAACTTGTCAGGCCCAGCCAGGCAACCCCCAGCCACGCCTGTTTCGGTTGGAAGCTGACCAGGCCGTGCTCAACCGCATGGGCTTCAACAACCGGGGCGCAGCAGCGATGGCAGAGTATCTGGCCGAGCTCTGGCCGGAGGACCGCTCGCCGATTCCTATCGGCATTAACCTGGGCAAGTCCAAGGTCACGCCTCTGGAGGCGGCAGCCGAGGACTACCTGACCAGCTTTAGGCAGCTCCAGCCCTGGGGCGACTACTTTGTAGTCAATGTCTCTTCGCCCAACACACCGGGCCTGAGATCGCTCCAGGAGGCCGACCAGCTAGAGCCGATTCTCAAAGGGCTCCAGCAGGCGAATACTGAGCGCAAGCCACTGCTGGTGAAAATTGCTCCCGATTTAGAGTGGGATGCGATCGCAGCCGTTGTAGATCTAGCCCAGCGCCATGCGCTAGCCGGCATTATCGCGACCAACACCACCATTGGCCGCGCGGGGCTTAAGACTCAGGTGCTGCCCGCAACAGGAAAAAGGGTGGCAGCAGAGGCAGGCGGCATTAGCGGGGCACCCTTGCGATCGCGCTCCACCGAGGTCATTCGCTTTATCTGGAAAGAGACCCAGGGGCAGCTACCGATTGTCGGTGTAGGCGGCATTTTCACTGCTGAAGATGCCTGGGAGAAGCTGCTGGCTGGAGCCAGTCTGCTGCAAACCTACACCGGCTGGATCTACGAAGGCCCCTGGATGGTGCGCCGAATCATGGAAGGGCTGCTGACGCGGCTGGAGCAGCACCAGCTGCCGTCGATTCAGGCGGCTGTGGGGTTGTCTGACCAGCTCTAAACGCTGGGAGAACTTTCCACGGACACTTTGACAGCGGTTCCGGTAGTCGCAGAGCGGCGAGCGGCATCGGCTACCTGCAGGGCATAAAGACTGGCCTCTGGGCGCACATACAGCGGCGTTTGCTCCAGCAGGGCTGAGAGTACCGCCGCCGTGTCTTTGGCGAACAATCCGCGCCGAGAGCCCAGTTCAAGGGCCTGCTCTCCCACCGCCGTTATCAATTGCCCCTGGTCTCCGTCAAAGATTAGCCCTCCTGCTGTCCCGTGAATCTCCAGGCGTCGGGCAGCGGCCCAAATAGATTCTCCTTTGCCGTAGGTGACTTCGGCCAGCAGGCCATTGCTAAAGTGCAGCTGCGCCGTGCACAGGCAGGTGGTAATGTAGGCGTCTTCTGAACCTGCCGCCGCAGCCCAGTCGTAGTGGTTCTGGCAAAAAACTTGCTCCACCTGACCAAACAAATCGGTCAGCCGGTGAATACGCGAGAGTGCGCCCACTAACGGAAAACCAAAACGAGCGGGCTGGTACGTCCACTTGCGGGGCGCGGGGCGCTGCGGGTTGAGGGTACAGTAGCGAGCGTAGTGGGGCTGTCCAATCTGGGCCAGGTGGGCGGCGGCGGCGCGGTGCTGGCCCCCCAACAGCTCGATATGCTCCACATGCAGCAGCAAACCCTTTTCCCGAGCCAGGGCGATCAGCCGCTGGGCCTGGGCCAGATCCAGCGACAGAGGATACTCGACAGCTACAGGCTTTTCTGCCTGTAATGCGCGCTCTACAATGTCGCCGTGCTGGTCGCTGGCGTTGGCAACCACCACCAAATCAACATCGTGCCGATCGACTAGCGCCTGCCACTCTGTGTGGGAGCTAGCGCCAAAGGGAGCGCAGAACTCGGCTGCGCGATCGCAATCACTCCCAGCAACGGCGACGAGATGTGATCGCGCATCTTTTGCCAACGCCTCAGCCCGCAAGCGAGCGGCAAAGCCCGTACCGATAAGTCCTACCCGAATCAACGTCTCCACCCGCCCAAACTAAAGTCTGATCCACACTCCGCCGCCCCTTTAAACAAGAGCAGCGGAGACGCGCTAACGCCCTCTATGAGCACGATCATTAATACAGTATCTGTCTCTATAACAAACCCCGCTAAGAGGTGAAAAACTGAATTGAGTTAGCCGCTTGAAACAACCGCATTTCTACTAAAAACTGAGTCAATCTATGGACATAAGAAAAACTAATGATAAATTTAATTATTGATAACGAGTTCCAGCGATTAATCCTTAGATATTAGGTCGTCTTTAAACAACGGTGCAATATCCTGCTAGGAAAGGGTTTTGCGCTAGGAATGCTGTTAAACCTATAAGCAATACCGGCAAAACCAGAGCTATTTGATTACGAATCCCGTTCAACAGGGCATCAAAAAAACACCACATGGATCAACTTTTCCCGTAGTATCAGAGTTGGAGTCAATCCCCCGGAATTAATCCCTAAACGCTTTTCACAGCGGGACTTCCAGGGATCTTCAGTGGTTTCTTTTTGTGATGAGAGGATAGCATCATGGCAACCTACAAGGTTACGCTGGTCAACGAGGCTGAGGGTCTGAACACCACTATTGATGTTGCAGACGACGAGTACATCCTCGATGCAGCTGAGGAGCAGGGCATCGAGCTGCCCTACTCCTGCCGGGCAGGCGCTTGCTCCACCTGCGCTGGTAAGCTGGTTGAAGGCACTATTGATCAGTCTGACCAGTCCTTCCTGGATGACGATCAAATTGAAGCTGGGTATGTTCTAACCTGTGTTGCTTACCCCACTTCCGATGTCACCATCAAAACCCACCAGGAAGAAGAGCTTTACTAAGCCAAAGCTCCTCGTTAACGCTTTTGGAGGCGTCCTGCTTTGAGCCGGCACTCCTGAGGCCAAGGACTTACAGCTGTAAGTTACTAACCAGTACTTGCAAAGTAGGGCCCGCCACGTCGGTGGCGGCCCTATTTTTTGTCCTATTCAGTTGCTCTCCAGTGAATGTAGGGGCGGCCAGCTGAAGACCCTGAGTCCAGCACCTGTCGCTGCCCATCTCCCGATAGATCTAGGCGAAAGCGGCCCTGCCCCTGGCTCATTTCCAAGCTGTAGAAAGACAAATGCTCTGACTGAGCAACGCCTACACACCCGCTGTACTCTGGCCGCAGCGGCACAGTAAAGACCACCTCGCCTTGGCCAGCTGCAGCCTGACGGGCGGGAGCAGTTGCTATGGCGGCCGTATCGGCAATAACGGTATGGTCAGCGCCTCCCTCAAAGCCCTGGCGCAGCACCCACAGCCCTATTGAGGGCGGACAGCTGCCTGATTGGGTCTGCACCGGCAGCAGTACGTTAGGCCGCATATCAATAGCCGCCTCTGAAGGCTCGGTTGCCAGGCTGTAGTTAGCCCACACACCTCGCTGGGCCTGCTGCGCTGCCGACTGAGCCTG
>DATNQE010000680.1:0-4748 GCA_036702895.1 Trichocoleus sp.
CGGTTGAGGAGATCGAATTTTTTAACGGCTAGAAAACCCTGGATTTGCCCTAGATTTTTCCCTCAAGTCGAGCTCCAAAGATTTGTCCTAAGATTTGAGGAACTTTTGGGGCAGAACGGCTTCATCAAAGGGAATTGATAGCATCTAAAGAGTTTTACAAAAACAGAGCAAATGGCAGCAGCAGCCTCAAAGGTTCGCCATTTTCTCTTAGAAAAGACTGATGCCTTACTAGACGGCTTGATACGAAACGTAATAGAATCCACTTCGGCATCAGATGGATGACCTGTTCGCTCAGTTTTAGGGACGTTATTACCCGTGGCTCTCTTTGATCGCTTTTCATTTTCAAGGGATATGGGCATTGACTTGGGGACAGCCAATACCCTCGTCTATGTCTCAGGCAAAGGGGTTGTCCTGCAGGAGCCTTCTGTGGTGGCAATCGACCGCACGGAGAAGAAGCCTCTAGCGGTCGGGGAGGAAGCCAAGCGAATGCTGGGTCGTACCCCTGGCAACGTGGTAGCGCTACGCCCCCTGCGGGATGGCGTTATTGCCGATTTCGACACGGCTGAGCTGATGCTTAAGCATTTCATCCGGCAGGTCCATGAGGGCCGGACCCTGGTGTCGCCCCGCATCGTCATCGGTATTCCCAGCGGCGTAACGGGTGTAGAGCGGCGGGCCGTGATGGATGCAGCTCAACAGGCCGGCGCTCGCATGGTCCATCTGATTGATGAGCCAGTTGCAGCAGCCATCGGTGCTGGACTGCCAGTAGCTGAACCGACTGGCAACATGATTGTGGACATTGGCGGCGGCACCACTGAAGTTGCTGTCCTGAGCTTGCAGGGTACGGTGCTGAGTGAGTCGGTAAGAGTTGCTGGAGACGAGCTGAGCGAATCTATTTCTCAATACATGAAGAAGGTGCACAACCTGGTGATCGGGGAACGCACCGCTGAGGAAATCAAAATTTCCATCGGATCAGCCTATCCCAATCCCGATGACAACGATATTGCAATGGATGTGCGAGGTTTGCACCTGCTTTCGGGCCTACCCCGCACCGTAACCGTTAAGAGCGCTGAGATTCGCGAGAGCATGGCAGAGCCGCTTTCGGTCATTGTAGAGGCGGTTAAGCGGACGCTTGAGCGGACCCCCCCAGAACTGGCAGCAGACATTATTGATCGCGGCATTATGTTGGCCGGCGGCGGCGCTCTGCTAAAAGGGCTTGATACGCTGATTAGCCATGAGACTGGCATTGTCGTTCACGTGGCGGCAGATCCTCTGAGCTGCGTGGTGCTGGGAACAGGTCGCGTGCTAGAAAACTTTAGCCAGATGGGCCGCGTCTTCAGCGGACGCTCTGGCCTCTAGCATCTGTTGACCCTTAGTTTGTATTTGTGATGTTTGCCCTGCGTCGCTGGTGGAACCGACATGCCCTAAGAACAGGGCTCATTGTTTTGTCTGTGGGAACAGCTCTGGCGCTGCGCCAGACTAGCGGCGGCGTACTCTCAGAGGCCTATCATTGGATGACCCGACCACTGCAGCCCGGTCTGAGCCGAGTCGAGCGGTTAGAAAATAGCTATGTTTTGGAACTGCAGCAGCGCATTATTGAACTAGAGAGCCAGAACCAATCGCTGCGACAGTTAGTAGACTACGAGGCGAAGCAGCCTAAGGAAGGCGTTGCAGCGGCGGTGATTGGCCGTAGCGCTGATCACTGGTGGCAGCAGGTAACTCTCAATCGGGGCAGTCGTGACGGCATTAAGCCGGGTTATGTAGTAACCGGCCCAGGCGGACTCGTAGGTCGGATTGTGGCGGTTTCTCCGAGTACTAGTCGGGTGTTGTTGGTCAGTGACCCGACTAGCCGAGTGGGAGTCAAGATCAGCCGTAATCGAATTATGGGCTATGTTCGAGGGCAGTCGAACAACCGAGTAGTGATGGAATTTTTTGACAAGTCTCCGGATGTGAAAGCTGGAGACGTGGTTGTTACGTCCTCCTACAGTCGTCTGTTTCCGCAGGATATCCCTGTCGGCCGGATTGAATCTTTGGATCTCACTAAAAGCCCTGCTCCAGAAGCGACTATTCTGCTGTCTTCGCCACTGCCTGTTTTGGAATGGGTGGTCGTTCAACCTTTTGAGCCAGCTGAAGCGGTGGATGCAACCGTCGTGCCGGGTCTTGAAAGCGGGGAAAACATTTCTCAACCATGACGTCTCCCCTAAATTTACCAACCTCTCCAATTTCTGCGCGCCAGCGCTGGCTCAACGTTTGGGTAACGGTTGGCTCTGTGCTTGCCTGTCTGATGCTCTCTCTTAGTCGGATTCCCGGAATGGAGCTGCTAGGGGTGGCACCTAACTGGGTTTTGATTTGGGTGGTAGCGTGGAGCGTCAGACGGACGCCCTGGGACGGTGCGATCGCAGGTCTCGTTTTGGGTCTGCTGCAGGACGCTATGACGGCCCCCCATCCTACTCACACACTGAACCTAATCGTGGTGGGCGTACTAACCGCACGCCTGCAGAAGCAGCGCTATATTCAGGAAGATATTGTTTCGATTGCGCTGATTGCCTTTGGCATGGCGGTGATTAGCGAGACCGTAATGGCCCTTCAGGTCAGCCTAGATCGGCTGTTTGCAGATGGGTCGTTATATCCACCATTAGGAGTTGTCTGGCAGTACCATCAGCGCATAGCTCTGAGCTCAGCGATCTTAAGCAGCATGTGGGCACCGGCAGTGTATTACCCGCTAAATCGCTGGTGGGAGAAGCACGCACCCCAAGACTTATCCCAGTAGCTTTATCCTGGGTTCTTAGACGCAGCCGTAAATAGTTTAACTGGACGCAAACTGCATGGATTTCCCCTGCTGCAGGCCGCGCCCCCACAACTGCGTCTTTCTCAAACGCCCCAACTAGCTCGACGCAAGGCAAGCTATACAGCCGCGCCGAGTACAGCCTAGTGGGCGGCCTGCATCGATTGAGGCCCTTTGAAGTGCTGGACGTTTTTGGCAAAAAATCCTAGCGCCGCTGAAGTACCGCAGGCTCAGTTAAGTGCTGAGCCGCACTCCAGAGGTTGTTTAGCATCAGGGTCGGGCGAAAGGCTCTTAGATAGCAGCTGCTGCGAATGCCGCAGGTCAATGCAACAGTGGGCAGGCCAGCGGTTTGCCCAGCAATGATGTCAGCCTCAGTATCTCCCAACATCCACGAGGCTTGAGTGCAGTAGCCCTGCTGCTGCTGATCTGCGATCGCATAGCGCAGCCGCTCAACCTTGTGATTAGCCTGGTTAGCATAGGCGACCTCGTCCTGATCCATGCCATAGAGCCCACTAAAGGCCCAGCCGAGCTGGTGCTGATGTAAAAAGTCCTGCACCTGATCGGGCGCTCGCAGCGTCACCAGCACGACCCGAACACCGTGACACCGCATTAGCTTAAGCGCCTGTCGCACTCCCGGCTGAGGCTGATCCTGATGCAGCAGCATGGGCTGGTTGACGATGGTGCACACCTCCGCCAGAAACTGGTCAATCTGTGCGCCCTCTAATCCTGACCACAGCGCAATTTGTCGGTCGGGCACCCGGTTTTGTTTGAACGCCCAGAACTGCCCTTTAGAGAGGTAGCGAATCGGCAGCCTCAGGCCTTGTGCCCGTGCCTCTCGACGAATATGGTCTAGACCAATGCGGTAGGTCGAGTAGTAGCGATCTGAGACGTCGGCGATAGGGCCGTCAAAATCGCAGAAAAGCGTTGTTTCGGCCAAAGACAGGGTGGGCATGTTGGCAAAGACTCGTGCGGAGGACAGGAGAGAACAGCTCAGGCAACATCTGCCATAGAGCAGTTTAACAAAAATTTAACAATGAGTAATGCTTATTTACTTTAGCCCAGTACCCCCCTATCCGCTAATCAAAATAGCTGACGATAGGATTTGCAAAAAGTAATTCATTGAGAAATTGCGATACGGGCGCTAGACGCTCTCAGCCTCACGCTCCAGCAGTAGGGTCACAGGACCGTCATTCTCAATGTGAACCTGCATCATGGCGCCAAAGCGACCCGTTTGCACCTGCAGGCCGCTCTGCCGCAGCTTCTCGACAAACTGGTTATAAAGCGCCTCTGCTTGAGCCGGAGGTGCCGCTTTATCAAAAGAAGGCCGTCGCCCCTTGCGACAGTCACCATAGAGGGTGAACTGGCTGATGACCAGCAGACCGCCGCCAATATCCTGCACCGATTGCTCCCAGCGATCGCTATCTGCGGTTGGAAACAGACGCAAGTCCAAACATTTGCGGGCCATCCAGTCGATTTCAGCCGCCGTATCGGTTGGAGCAATCCCTACTAGCAAATTCAGGCCACGCCCAATTTGACCTACCACAGCGCCGTCCACCGAGACGCTGGAGGCTTTGACCCGCTGAATGATAACGCGCATATTTCTGGTGAGCCGATATAGCTTTTGTCGAGCTAGTTAGCCCATTTGAGAGAAATGGGGGTGTGGGCTGCGCCCCAGCTAGGGGTAAACTTCTGCACCCCGTGTTTTAGTCAATCCGTCTACTGCTTAGCACTAAGTCTGCAGGTACTGCTTGAGTTTACTCGCGGCCTCGGCCATCTCCGCTTCGCTCGGTGGCTTGTTGAGGGTGCGATAAACCTGCAATTCCAGCCCCTTTAGCCCCAACTCCGCTTTACCGGGATAGCGGGGCTGGAGCACAAAGTGAACGTGATAAGGCGGCTGATCAACCCAGAGCCCAACGTAGACCCGCTCGGCGCCTAGCGCTGCGGCAATGGCCTGAGAAATGGTTTG
>DATNQE010000705.1:0-3482 GCA_036702895.1 Trichocoleus sp.
GCTGATTTTTTCGCCGACCAGTCGGTCGTTAATCTCTAGGGTCGGCTCCATTGAGCCAGAGGGAATGTAGCGGGCCTCTGCCACAAAATGCCGAATTCCCAGAGCCAAAACGATACTGAGGCCAATGGTTTGCAGGCCCTCGATCCAGGGATTGGGGTGCGATCGCGCCTGAGCTGCGGGTTGAGAGGAGGCACCTCCGGCATTGGGAGTTGAGTTGGGAGAAGCTTTATCGGGCTGATCGGTCACAGGAAACCCTCAGACAAAGGCTAAGTGAGGCAAATGTTAATTCAGACCCTAACCAGGCCAGGATTAACTCAAGCAAATATTAATCAAACTAGGGCCGGAGCAGCCTAACCTGTAGATCATAGTAAATTTAGGCCACAGACGGGTAGTCAGGCGCATCAGAGAAATGGCCCAACGCTTGTTGGCGCGCGGTGGTCTTTGAGCGGGTTAGGCTGCACACCCGAGAGCCAGAGGCAGTCCCTACAGCTTGCTCCCAACCCAGTCTGAGCTGGAGAAGCTAAGCGGCAATGGAAGCCTCAGTTCTGGCTGCAGCTCTGGCATCGGTGCTGCTGAAGGGCTGACCACCGACTAAGCCTTAGCAAAGGAGGGGTTAACACAGGGGCTCCGAGCGACAAAGCAGCGCCTGCCTGCTTTACCCAAGATTTGATTAACGCCTGGCTCTGCAAGGGTGGAGTAATTTCGGCGAGCGCAACCCCGTTGCGAGTAGATGCCGTTGCTATGCTGGAGCCGATAGATACAATCCATCTCTATGCACCGACTGCTAACCGGACCCCTGACCGTAGAGCGAGTGACGGTGCCTATCCGAGACTTGCCCAACTGGCTGGACGGCTGCCGTATTGTCCAACTTTCTGACTTCCACTTCGACGGGTTGCGCCTCTCGCCGTGGTTGCTCAAAGCGGTTAAACAAAAGACTCAGGAACTATCTCCCGATCTCATTGCCCTCACTGGGGACTTCGTGACCGATGACCCCCTGCCCATCTTTGATCTGGCCGATCACCTCAAAGATTTACCCAGTCAATATGGCATTGTGGCCGCGCTGGGAAACCACGACAACCTCAGTCTCAAAGGGCGTCAGACCATTACCAAGGCGCTTACGGCTACAGGCGTGACTGTACTCTGGAACGACATTGCCTATCCCTTTGGCCCCGAGTTTCCGGTGGTGGGACTGGCTGATTTCTGGTCACGGGAGTTTACTCCCGAAGAGACCTTAGCGGCGCTTTCTCCCCACACGCCTCGGCTCGTGCTTTCCCACAACCCTGATAGTGCAGAGCGGCTGCAGCAGTGGCGAGTAGATTTGCAGCTCTCGGGTCATACCCACGGCGGGCAGATTGCGCTGCCTGGCATCGGCCCGCTACCGAGGCTAACTCAACAAACTCGGGTCAGCCTGGTGCGCAAAGCGACTCGCCTGATTCCCAAATTTCGCAGGAAGTGCGCTAGGGTAGTGCGCCACTGGGAATGGGCCGCAGGTCTGTACCGGGTAGGGGACAGCTGGCTCTACGTTAACCGGGGGCTAGGCACCTATCCGCCAGGCCGCTTGTTTTGCCCGCCGGAGCTGACAGTTATCACGCTGGTGCGCCAACCTTCGGCAGCAAAATTGCCTACACGGGGCTGACCTTGGCCCGCTGCAGCAGTCTCTCGCCATGCCAGTAGCCCGTATAGCGAATGCGAACTGTCTGGCCGGGCTGGGCTGTGCCTTCTATCAGCTGGTGCAGGGTAGGGTCGTAGGGAACTTCCTCGCCAACGGATGCGATCGCACGCACCCCCCACTCAGCTAACAGCGCTTCTATGGGCTTCATCAGTGGCAGCAGGCGCACAGCGGGTGCTTGAGGGTTTTGCTGGGCCGCGTAGGCGGCGGTCGGCCATTGCGTTAGCCAGCTCTCGAGGCTGGCCAAGGCCGCTTTTTGAAAATCTACTCTGAGCTGCTGCTGCTGCTCTATTAACTGCGCCTGAAGCCGAGCATACTCCTGACGGAGGGCAGTAAGCTCGGCATCGGGCGTTGACCTGGAAGATTGCTCAGGCGTACCTGCGACGGATGGCTCGGTTTGTGAAGCCAAATCCCTATTGGGGGGCGATGTCTTGGAGGAAGCCTGATCGGCGCTAATCTGCGTAATTAGCTCTGTTACCGGTAAATTTAGAGCGCGGCTGAGCTTTTGCAGCACTTCTAGCCGCAGGGAGGCGAGCTGGCCGGAGCGCACTTGACGAATTACGCCCTCCGAAACCCCCGCGCCCTGGGCGAGTGCTTTAAAGCTGACGATGTCTGCCTCGGCCATGAGCTGCCTGAGCTTGTCGGTGAGGGTTTCGGAGATAGGCGCTTTTGGGCGTTTTGGGCTAACCGTTGTTGAACTGAGCTCTCTCGATCCCTGTGTCATGATGCCGCCAGAACTTAACCCTGTGGGGTGCCTGATGAAGAGCTTAACAGGCAAGGCGGCTCCCTATCGCACATCTAAGCCAGGTGCATTTTCAGGACCGACTTAGGTGCCCGGCGAACTCGACAAAGAATCGTTTCATGCCCCAATCGGCTGCAGGCTTCAAAGCGATGGCAGCCGGAGAACCCATAGAATTGCCCATCAACTTCCAAAACATCAATGGGCTCTTGCAGGCCAATCTCCTGAATAGACGCCATCAGCTCCCTCACCTTGTTGGGGTCATTTCGGCGAAACAGAGGACGACGAATCTGCTTAATGGGAATATCTTCAATGCGCATAGGAAACTCTGAACTCGCCCTTGGTTAAATCATATTCGTTATGAGTACGGGCTTCAAGAGGATTCAGCGCAGCCGGGTAGCCGTTTTATCAAAAATCCTGTTATCAAATAGAGTGCAACGACTCTTCAGTCCCAGGATGCCCTGGCTCGCTTCGACCATGCCTCTTTTGACTGTTCTTTTATCCTGCCGTGATCGCCGCTCTCAGCGCCCCTTTCGAGGGGGAGATTTCGTCGCTGCGCGGCTGAGTCGAGCAGCGCTGGGGCTATTTAGCCTGGGGCTAGTGACCACCTGGGCTTTGCCAGGGCGGACCCAGCAGCTGCAGCCAAATCCAGTTATTCGGGTGGGAGTTGTGCAGCGCTTCGGGGAAGATCCGGCTGCAACCCTCACCCTAGAGCCGCTTCCCGGCGACCAGCTAACCCTGGAGTTTGAAACTCAGGGCCAGTCCCAAACGGTGCAAGCGACCCAGGTAACGCTGTCGGTGGCGCCCCAGGCTCTAGCCGCCCCGGCGCTGCGGGAGCGAATCGTACTCAGCAACCACCGCAGCTTCGAGAGTGCGGAGGACAGCGCTAAGCAGTGGCAGCAGCGGGGCATTGAAACAGAAATTGCCCAGCCTCGTTCTTGGGAGGTGTGGGCCAAGCGGGATGTCTACACTACGCCGCTGCTGCGGCGTCTGCTGCTGAAAAATCTTCAGGATCAGGGGTTTAGTGGTCCTTACCTCGATAGTCAGGTGGTGGCAGAGGTGCCCAAAGCGGCA
>DATNQE010000708.1:0-6517 GCA_036702895.1 Trichocoleus sp.
CCTGATTTTGCTGATTTTTGGGGCGGTCAACTCCTTTCCCATGCCGCTGATCGACGCCATTCTCTCGCTGCGCAGTGGCTCTCAAGAGCAGGGCGAAGTGTTGGGCATTAATTCCTCTTACCTAAGCATTTCCAACGCCATCGGTCCGGCCACAGCCGGGTTATTGGTCGGCGTCAGCTACTCTTTTCCCTTCTGGATTGCGGGTGCACTGACCCTGCTGACCGCCTGGTTTGCGATGTCGCTAAAACCAGGCGAACAACCTGAAAAGGCGTAGAGGCGAAGCATTTGGTAAAGAACATCTGGAGCCGATCAAGAATCCTTGCCCAAATGCTTCGCCCCTACCATTAATGAGGCGTCAGAATCGGTTCGGGCTGCTCTTGGGTAGACGAGCTGTTGTGCCGATCGATACCAGGCAGGAACTTGGTAGCCATATCGTGGCCTTCCTCTAGCAGGTACTGAAGGAAGGTATTGGCCACTACCGAGAGCTGCTTTCCAGCCAGGTGAGCAACGTACCAGTGACGCTCAATGGGGAAGTGCTCAATATCAAGAATGGCAAACTCGCCAGCGGTGCCCTCAGAAATAATGGTGTGCAGCGACAGGACCGAAATCCCCAGTCCGCCTGCAACGGCCTGCTTAATCGCCTCGTTGCTGCCCAGCTCCAGCCGCACCCGGACATCCACCTTGTGCTTGTTAAACAGCGACTGCACCGCCTGGCGCGTGCCAGAGCCCGGTTCCCGCATGATAAACGGTTCGCCGTTAAGGGCCTGAATGGAGATGTTGGACTTCTTGGTCAGCGGGTGATCTTGGGGGCCAAGCACCACCAGCGGGTTTTCTAGAAAGGGATGAATCTTGAGGTCGGGCTGCTCTGGAGGCGAGCTGATGACATAGAGGTCATCGCAGTTGTTGGCCATGCGCTCCTGGATGTGCTGGTGGTTGGTCACCTTCAGCGAAATATCAATGCCGGGGTAGCGCTGACAGAATGGCCCCAACAGACGGGGCACAAAGTATTTGGCGGTGGTAATAACGGCCAGGCGCAGCTGACCCTGCTTCATGCCTTTGAGGTCGGCTACCGACATCTCAAACTGGTCAAGCCCCTCGAAAATGGTTTGGCAGGTATCGAGCAGCTTTTGGCCCGCCTGCGTGAGGTAGAGGCGCTTGCCAATCTGCTCAAAAAGCGGCAGCCCAACGGCCTTGGTGAGCTGCTTCACCTGAATGGATACGGTGGGTTGGGTCAGGTACAGCTCCTCAGCAGCGCGAGTAAAGCTGCCGTGCCGGGCGGTGGCCTCAAAAACCTTGAGTTGGTGTAGTGTGGCGTGGATCACCGATTCACCTCCATGGATCAGCCGACTTTTATAGATTTTATTCTATCAAAAGCCGGTCACTTTATGGAATTTTTCTATGGATTTACGGAGAGATGGCCGTTGCTCCTTCCGTCTAAAGGCGCTATTACACCGTTCGCAGGGTCTCTGGGCGTGAACGCAAAAATACTTGCCAACCCAACTCACCTGACTGAAACAGGCTTTTTGCGCAGCGGCAGCCCCTCCTATGCACGCCGTTCAAGCACCGGGCTACTGCATCTTAGTTGGCCGCAGCCAGCGGCCCCGCCGCAGAGCAGTACACTTCAGCCTGCGAGAGAACCCATTCCCCACCTTCCTCCTGCCTTTTATAGGAGAAGCGGTTAAACCCCTAGTGAGTTTACGAACCGTGGTGTGCCAGATCTATCAGCGTGGCTGATACCACCTGGCACTTGACTACACTCAGCCCGTCCAGCCAGCCCTAGCAGCAGCAGACGCTCTCTAGCCCCACTTTGCTCAAGGAGAAGGGGCTCTTGTCGGAGATTGACTAGCGCTTTACCAACTAGCACTTTACACAATCGGTACACCCGTTCCAAGCTGCACCAGCAGTGGCTCTTCTAGCTGCTGGTACTTGCCAGCCAGCATAGCGGCCAGGTACGCCAGCAGCCGTTGGCACTGCTCTGTATTAGGCACATAGATCTGAGCATTTTGACGGGTAAACAGGGGAGCATTGTGCAGCGCCTGCACCACGCTTTCCTGAACAGAGGCTTGGCTCAAGGGCGGCACGTCGCCTGTAGAAGGTACCAAGCCTGGGGGCAAACGCCCCTCCAGCAGAGCAATGAGGTGCATTTCACAGACGTGGGTGTTAATGCCGCGCTGCTCTAGCAGATGCAAAATGCCGTTTAAGGGCATGGGCTGATCGGGGAAGGTGCGCACCAGCTCCATCAGCAGGAAAGTGTCGCTGTACTGGTGGCGGGTCAGATCGAGCACCTGGGGATAGCGCACCAGGTTCACCAGACCGTAGGCGACCCGGCTACAGCTGGGGGGCCGATTGTTGGGGTAGGTGTCTTGGATGATGGTGGCGTTAGGGAACTTCTGCCGCAGCCAGCGAGTAATGGCGGGCAAAGACGCCGTACCGCCTGTGCAGACCACCTGGTTGATGCCCTGAGCCGTCAACCCCGCCTGGCTCATCAGCCGATTGAGATGGCCATTGATACGCTGGATGTAGGGCAGCACAATGCGGTTCTCCAAGTCTTTGCGGCGCACGGTCCAGCGCTGATTAGCCAGCTTCAGCTCAAACTGGTTTTGGTGCTGCAAAATCAGCTTCAGGTGGCGAGCTGCTTCCAGCGCACTCTGGCCCAGCACTGAGCTCTCCAGGCGCTGCTGCAGCTGGTAGCGCAGGGGTAGATCGGGTTCGGCAATGCGCGGCATTTCTAGCCCGTCGAGATCTAGGTCAGCCCAGTCGGCCTGGTCCAGCTCGGGCAGGGCTGCTTGCCAGCCCCAGCCGGGGTCAGTCGGGCTAGAATCTGTCTGCCCAGTCCGCACCTGACGCCGCTCCGCTGGATGCAGCAGGTGGGCAATGATATCGAGATCGATGCCGTCTCCTGCATAAGCCAGAGAGTGCAGGCCAAAGTCAGAGTATGACAGGCGATTGAGGGGGCGCGGTAGGTAAACCACACCCAGCTCCGTGAGGCTAGCCCCAGCGCTAATCACCACTGTGCCGCCTGACCAGTTGCAGGCATAGAGCGTCTGCTGCCGCAGGGGTTGGGTGCTGGCGGCAGGTTCCTGCTCCTCGGGGTTGGGCAGGCCGGAAAGAACAGCTGCGATCGCATCCTCAATGAAGTAAATCTGATCGGGAGAAACCGCCAGCCCAGCGCCCAAAACCGCTTCCCGCAGGTTGAAGCTGTAGGTGTCGGGCCAGTTAGCCGGGTAGCTGACAATAACTCCCTGCAGCTGGCTCAAGGCCTCGGCAATAGCGGCTTCGTCTAGACCGACCGCTCCTGCGCTTAGGGGGCTCTGGCCGCTGGGGTTGCGCAGAGTTGCCAGCAGCGCCTGTAGGCTTGCCTGCACCGCCTGCATCGGCACCTGCACTGTTTCCGACCACTGCACTAGAGGCTGATCACGACCGCTGTCCTCCTGATAGGGAATGCCCAGCTTCAGCAGCGGCTTGAAGTTTTTCAGCAGCAAGGAAACGCTGTCGTTTTCCCCTTGTTCAAAGCCGTCCTCATCATTCCAATTCACGGTTAAGGCTGACGACCCCACTGACTGCAGGCGCCAGGAGTCGCGATCAACAGGGGCAACCGACACTGACGCAATAGTCGGTAGCCGGAAGAATTTATCGGCGGTAACGCCAGAAATAGTGTTGTCTACCCAGTAAAGCGGGTACACCTGACCTGCCGTTTGGTTAAGCAGCACCGCTGACAGGCCGGTAGTGCCTATATCCACCCCGAGGAACCAGGCAGTCCGGGGAGCCGTGGTGGAGGCATCTCCAACGTCTGGCTCTATTGGCAGTTCCTCCAGCGTCAACGCTGGATCTAGCGTCGATGCCTCAGCTTCGTCTGCAATCAGCTCTGCAAAGGGTTCTGAATCAAGTTCTGGCTCAGGGTCTACCGGCAGCTCCGGAGCAACCTCCGGGAGAAAAGCATCGGGGTCCAGGGCTGGCAGCTCACGGCTACTAGCGGCGTCAATCTCTCCATCAATGTCATCGTCGCTATCATCAGCAAAGCCAATGGGGGTAAAGATATCTACTTCAGCCGCATCCTCCAGGGCTTCATCCTGTTCTAGGTCGGAGGTGTCTTCCCACGTAAAAGGGGCCGGGGCAGTGGCGGTCTCGAGTAAACTCTGGAGCAAACCGTCATCCCCGTCAACCAGATCGAGCTCCTCCATAGAAAGGTCAGGAGAAGGGTCAGGAGCAGCCTCGGCAAAGCGGGCTAGCGTTGAGCCCTCCAACTCGCCAGATTCAGCCTCAGGGTCAGATTCGGCAGGGGTTGCCGCCGCTTGCTGCCAGCGGGCTAAATTTCCAAAATCGATGGCCTCGAAATCAATTTCCTCAGCATCTTCTGGATCAGTTTCTAGAGACAAAGAGACCCGATCAGGCTGTGCTTCCAGCAGTAAAGCTTCCAGAGCCAGCGGTACAGCAGGCTCAGATACTTCCGGCACATCTGTTGCATCGGCATCCGTGGATGTCGAGGACAGCAGTTCAGCCAGATCGCTGTCAGGACTTTCTGCCGTCCCAAGCAAGTCGGGTAGATCTGACGGGTCTAGCTCATCGTTGTCAAACAGGCTCAGGCCCTCATTAGAGAGCTCTCCCGTAGGCCACACGGCTTGAGATGCAGGGTCTAAAGGCGTCGGCAGCCCTTCAGAAGCATCTGCGACATCATCTGCCACGGGCTCCTCCAGAGCCTCGTCCATAGAGCCGTTGAAGTCTCCTGGCAGCGTGGCGTCTTCCCAGAAGGGTTCAGATTCTAGAGACTCAGGCTCGACTATTGTCAAATCTGAATCGACAGCAGCAGGGTC
This sequence comes from Trichocoleus sp., assembly GCA_036702895.1. GTDB lineage: Bacteria > Cyanobacteriota > Cyanobacteriia > Phormidesmidales > Phormidesmidaceae > JACVSF01. Next base: position 4,812 of record DATNQE010000708.1, read on the forward strand.
AGATTCTGGCTCCTCCAACAGAGCCTCTAGCTCGTCAAAGTTAATGCTCTCCTCAACCGCAGCCTCAGGAGAAAACGGGTTTGCATCTGCAGACCCTGGTAATGGCTCGTCTTGCGGCTCCTCAGATAAATCTAGATCGCCTAGAGTAAACGCCAGCTCTGCGTCTGCTGCGGTCGGCGCTGACAGGCCGGAGCCTGTTTCAAGAGGTTCTGGCTCGGCTGCCAGGTCATCCCCAAAGAGATCCAGGTCCGCCAGGTTAATAGCAAAGGTGTCTGCGTTGAGGGTCTCTGCATCGAGAGCCTCGCCCGGAGCCGCCGATTCTGCTGGAGCGGTAGATTCTCCAGCGCTAAACTCGTCATCTAGCCGCTCCGCCGGAGTCTCTGAAGCTTCAGTGAAGTCCTCGGCGAGAAAATCTAGGGTCTCTGGTACCAGGTCAGTATTGAAATCTTCATCAAAAGCCGGTTCTGGGCCTGAGACTTCGCGCTCTGGCGAAGTTTCTGGTACTGGAGTAGCCTCAGCGTCGCCAAACAGGTCTAGCCCCTCTGCCCCAGCAGGATCCGCCAGGAAAGAGGCCTCCTGCAGTTCAGTTTCTGGCTCAACCGGAGAGGGCAGCGGCTCTGGTTCTACCCCAAATAAGTCCAAGTCCTCCAGATTAATAGCAAACTCCTCAGGCTGTATTTCCTCAGAGCCAGAACCAGGCTCCCCACGTGAGGAGAGAGGTGCATCGGCATCGATCGACCAATCCCCGTCGGCTAGGAGGTTTTCCTGCTCAGGGGTGCTGTTGGCCTCATCAGGTTCGGCATCGGATGAAGCGTCAGATTCAGGGGCTACCAGCGGATCTAGCGAAAGGGTTCCTCGAGCCTCCAAAATGCTGGCCACGTTAGTGAGCAGATCGTTGAGGTCCTCATCTGTCGCATCTAAGGATCCTGCCGCTGTACCCATCAAGGACTCAGCAGGGCTATCCTCAGGTTCCAGAAGTGGGCCGGGAACTAGAGGCGCTGTCTCAGCAGTTAGATCAGTACCAAAATCGTCGAGCGTAAAGCTCTGGGGTTCAGAAGGTGGAGCCTCTACTTCAGCAGGAGCCGACACCTCTAAGCTCAAATCCAGGTCGGACAGCAGATCGAGAGAGAGATCCTGCGGCTGAATCTCAGTTTCGTCTGCAATAGAGAGATCAGGCGGCAGATCGGGCGGTGCGATGGGCGAAGCCCGGTCACTCAGGGCCATCGCACTCTCGTCATCCCCAAACAAACTTTCTGCAGTCACCGCAAGGGTTTCGCTTTCGTCCTGGAAGGGCAGTTCTCCCAGGCTCAGATCCTCAATGAAGTCAGCCAGATTGAGCGAGGCCGTTTCCTGGTCCTCAGGCGGCGGCTCGGGCAGCGTCTCAAACAGCGTATCGGCAAATAGATCGGCTCCAGGCGCTGCTGTAGGAGGTTCTGACAGCAGGTCCAGATCTGCATCAGCCGGGCCGAGCGTCAGCTCCGGTGGTGTAAAAGTCAGGGCATCGGCTGCGGCAGGCAAATCGGCAGGTGGCTCTACTGCTGGCAGCAGCGAATCCGGCAGCAATGAGGAGGTCAGGGCGTCAGCGGCTGACGGTAGATTCTGATCAGGCTCGGGCTCAGAGGGTGAAGCCAATGCAGCGGGCTCTGGCGGTAAAGATGCAGGGTTCAGAGCATCTGTAGAAGGCGGATTGGCAGCCTCTGAGGCCG
>DATNQE010000385.1:0-3458 GCA_036702895.1 Trichocoleus sp.
AGCCGAAATCAGCAGGCGACCATCGGGGCTAAAGCGCACGGCTGCTACATCAGCATCGTGGCGACCAATAGGGCGAGGCTCAGTTTCCGAAAGGGACCAAAGCTCCAGAGTGCGATCGCGCGCAAATGCGATCGCATCGCCCTGGGGATTAAAATCCAAACTGTAGAGGTTGCCATCTACTGCCAAAGTCTTTATCAGAGCTCCGGTAGTCAGGTTCCACAATCGGATTTCGCCCGCACCTGAGGAGGCTAGGATATCTCCGCTGGGGTCAAAGCGAACACCAAAGAGAATATCGCCCTGATCAAAGGTATGTTGCAGCGCGCCCGATACTGACCAGACTTTGACCAACCCATCCCCACCGGCTGAGGCCAAGCTTTGCCCATCAGAACTAAAGGCAAGCTGATTAATCCAGCTCTTGTGGGTGCCGAGGGTTTTGATGGGGTCACCGGCTGCGCTCCAAAGCCGGACAGTACCGATGCCGCTGGGAACGGCCTCGCTGCTGGTAGCAATTAAATCGCCGTTGGGGCTAACGGCCACCCGCACACTTTCTTCTGGAGCCAGCGTTACGCTCTTGATCACCGCTCCCTCTGAGTTCCAGATCTTGAAGGTGCCCCCTTGCTCTGCCGTAACGAGCTGTTGAGCTGAGCTGTTAAAGCCAACGGCATTAACGGTTTGCTGATGGCCAATCAAGGTTTGGGTGAAAGGCGGATCCCACTGCCAGAGCTGGATAGCAGCATCTTCACCAGCGGAGGTGATGTACTTGCCATCGGGGCTGAAACTGGCAGCCCGCAATGAGGTCTGTTTTCCCGTTAGCGTAGTCATCAAAGTGCCATCACGCTGCCACAGCCGCAGCGTACCGTCGTCGCTGGCGACAATGAGCCGCTGGCTGTCGGGGCTGAAGCCGACGGCCCGAGCGCCTTTTCCTCCGAGGTCAGCAGCTGCGCTGCCGTCGGGTCGCCAAAGACGGACTCCGTCGGCCCCAGCGGAAGCCAGCAGGGTGCCATCAGGGCTAAAGCGCACGTCCATAGCTTTATTTGAATGAGCCCGCCAGTCTTCGATGAGGGTACCATCAGTTTGCCATAGCCGCAGAATGCCATCTAGAGTAACCACAGCCAGGCGACGGCCGTCGGGGCTAAAGCTGGCGCTAGCGACCCCGGCGCTATGTCCAGTCAATTCCCTGACGAAAGTACCGTCGCGTTGCCACAGCCGTACCGTTCGATCCATGCTTGTCGAGGCTAGCAGCGCTCCGTCGCTGCTGTAGCGAACGCGAATGACACCACCCTCATGGCCGCTGAGTCTTTGCTGAAGTTCTCCAGTGGATGACCAGAGCTGCACCTCACCCCCTTCGGTAGCCAGCGCCACCTGCTGTCCATCGGGGCTAAAATTAATATCCCAGAACTGCTCACCGTTTGGGGCGCCTAGGGTGGCCAAGGGAGTGCCGTCAATCTGCCAAATGCGGGCAGTGCCGTCGAGGCTGGCCGAAGCTAGGCGGGAGCCGTCGGGGCTAAAGGCCACCCCAAAGACCCAATTGCTATGCCCCTGAAACTGGTTTTGCTGCTGCACCCAATACACCGCCTGCCCTAGGGCAGCAACGGCAGCGGGGCCTACTCGCCTTTTAGCCCAGGGAGCCTGCTGCAGTTCTCGGCCGGCCTGAAGCCCATTCAGCAGAGCATCAAAGGTGTTGCCCTGGGCAAACCTGGCTTGGGCGGCGGCGCTGAGAGCCGCAATGTTTTGAGCCACTGCTGCACGTCGCCGCACTTCAGCCATCAGCCCCAATAGGGCGACCAAGACTAGGCCCAGAACGAGGGCACCCAGGGCACGACGCTGACGACGATTTTCGCGCTGCAAATAGTCGATTTCGGCCTGGCGGCTGGCGACGATGTAGCGGCGCTGCTGGGGCGTGAGCGCGGGGGTAGCGGGCGTTGCCGCCACCGCGAGCTGCTCGGCCGCCGCTAGAGCCTGCCCCCGCAACAAAAAGCTAGGGTCCTGCTGGGCCTTTTCCCAGTCATCGGCCTGCACTAGCAGACGGGCATGAAGACGGACATCGGCCAAATTGGTGGTAAGCGCCTTTACTAAGTACTGGAGCGCGATCGCAAAGTCTTCAGAGGGGCGGAAAAAGATCCAGTTGATCTCAGCGATGGCAGGATGGGCAAGGCCAGGATCGATATCTTGGTGAACGATGGGCACCAGGCGCTTGTTATTTGCGATCGCGCAGTCTAGCTCCTTCTGACATTCCTCAGAAGCCAGCGAGCTAGGGCTGAGCACGATTAAAAAGTTGCTGGCTGCCAAAATGCCCTGATGAATTTCCTGCCGCCAGGGTGCCAGAGGAGCTATATCTTCCCAGTCAACCCAAACGGTGAACCCTTCTGCCTGAAGCCCCTGCCACAGCTGCTGAACAAACGCTTTATCGCGTCGAGAGTAGGAAATAAAAACGTCGCAGCTAACTTTAGAATCGGGCTCAGGGGGAGATAAGGTCATTGGCGCTGCCACGGTAGAAAACAGGAAGTTTGCTGGAGCCTCTGGCCAGGCCCTTTGTCTGAACTCCTGATATAAGGAGCAAAGCAGCCTAGAGAGGGTAGCTAGGGTAGCTAAAAGTTAGAACGGGGTTTGCCTGCGGCCACCAAAGCGATTATCCAGGCCAAAATTGCCGGTCTCGACCCAAGCTTCGTTTAGCAGTGTCCACCAGTCTGTCGCTAAGCCCTTAAGCACATACTCGTAGGGCAACCAGCCGTACCCCTCAGTACCCCAGCTCTCTCCCCAGGAATTTTGAAACAGGAAAGCGCGCCGCTCGTCGTCGTACCCGACAGCCAGCACCGCGTGGTTAAGAGACTTCTGGGGATCAAGGTACTGACCTGCCTCTTCAGGAGAAGGGAACCGAATCTCGCCAGTTTTCTCATTCTCCAAGGCAGGGTCGTAGGAGAAGCCAAAAACAGCCGGAAAGCCTGCAGCCAAAGCCGCTTTGATCTGGAGTAGGACCAACTTGCCTCGCTCCTTCGCATCTAGTTTTAGAGGCCTCTGAGTTGCCTGATAGGGGACAGGGCCTAACGGCGATTGGTTGACCTGCTGCACCGGGTCCGGTTCTGGCTGCTCCACATTCAAAAAGTCAAGACGCAGGTATTTGACGTTCTGGTAGTCCTGCATGAAGGCATAGCAAAAGGGCGGCGGCTCTTGATCGAGCACAGTATTGTCGTAGCTGATTCCAGAGAGATTAGGCCAATACTGCTCGGGGGGCATACCAAAGCGCTTGAGGGCTTTGAGCGACTGCCGGATGGAGGCTCCTGCGTCAAAAGCAGTTTCTAAAAATGGCTCCCACTGATGCTCGATAACGTGAGGCTTGAGGGCATTAATTAGGGACTCGGGGGACTGTCTGCTCTGGGTTCCGAGGTGGTTGGCCACAAGAGATGCCGCTTTTTGCGTAACCCCTAAACGGATGATGGTAGAGGTCGGCTTTCTTTCAG
>DATNQE010000742.1:0-11354 GCA_036702895.1 Trichocoleus sp.
CAAAAGCAGTTTTTAGAAGGACTTTTCCATCGCGTATCGGGTGAACCAAACGCCCTGGCGCTCGACCTGCTCTTCGGTTACTACCCAAAAGCCGTGCTTGAGGAAAAAGGGTTTGGCGGTAATGCTGACTTCGGAGTACAAGCGAACAATTTGTTGACTGTGGGCCGCCGACTCTAGTGCTTGCATGAGGCTTTTGCCCACGCCCTGGCCCTGATGGGCGTGATGGACAAAGAACATATCGATATGACCATCGGCTTCCAGATTCGTAAAGCCGACAACTTTGCCGCCTTGATTGGCAACTAGAACCTGGCTGTTGCGGGGTAGCCTCTGCCAGCGGGCCTCATCGTTTGCGCTAGCGGCCCAAATCTCAATCTGCTTAGGGGTGTAGTCGCGGCTATTGACCTGATGGACGGTCTGGTAAAAAAGCGATCGCATTTCCGCCTCGTCACCTGCCTGCATCGGCCGAACTGTAATTTCTTGCAGCGTGTCTTTCATGGGGTTGACGCTTTAGAGGGGGGAGTAACGACATTTGCGGCGGGAGCAAACTGGTAGATCATGCTGAAGGAAATGCCGCCAGTGCGGTTGATCCGTTCGCTGCCCTCCATTTTGATGAACCCCAGCCGCTGGTAGAGCCCGACGCATGGGTTGTTAGCGCGTACGCTCAGCGAGACGGCGAGGTAGTGATAGCTAGCCTGGCGCAGCAGCTCGCGCAGCAGCTGGGTGCCCATGCCCCGGTTACAGAAATCGGGGAGAACTGCGATCGCAAGCTCTGGCACGCGTTCATCAACAAAGCCAAAGCCCCGCTCATGGCCCTGCCAAAGTCGCAGCCAGGCCGCCCCGACCGGCATATCACCTACCCAAGCTCCAACGCCTAGATCCCCCAGACGGCCCCAATCAGCAGCGTAGCGGACCAGCGCGGGCTGAGCTTTGACGGCTTCTAGCGAGGACTCATGGGCTGCGTACATCAACATTTGCCAAACGACAGCGCTATCGTCAGCAGTCAGGGGGCGCAGGTGACAGGATTGGCGGATCATGGAAGGAAGAAGGGGAGAAGAAGGTGGACAGAAGGCGGTTTCCCTAAACAAGGGCTGCAGGAATCGTTTCAGCTATGGGTCCTCTAAAATTCAGCAGCCTGCTAGCTGTTTTAAGCAGGTCATAGCCGCTTCAGCCTGATCTACTGGTACAAACAGATGGTCGTGATAATAAGCTGAGACGGCATTCACGCTGATCCCTAGCGCTGCCAGTGCTTGGGAAATGGCTGCTAAAAAGCCAACCGCCTCCAGGCTTGAGTGAATCGTTAGAGTAATCATGCGGCACGGATAGGTGAAGGTCAGCCCTGCCCTCACAGCTTGATCCCTAGGGAGGATCAAAGTAGTCCCCTCAGCCTCGTAAAACAGGCAGACAGGACGAACAGAGAGCTCAGCTACGCTGGCTGAAGGACAGGTGCAAAACACAAATTCTCCGGCCTGGAGTTCAGGCTGCATCGAGCGCAGCAGTTGAGATAAGTCAGTTTCGCCCGTCATGGAGAGGTTTTGCTTCACACTATGCCAAGCCAATCGTGAAAAAGCAGGGAAAGAAATTTGTCAGCACAAAAAAACCGGCTCAGGCCGGTTTAAAAAAGTTACTGTGGAGTTTGTTGGATGCCGAACTTGGAGGGGCGCAACGGCCAGGGGCAAATTGCTGAGAGCTGCCGCCGGAGCTACACTTCCCCTCCGATTGATTGTCTAACGGTTGTTAATCCAAAAATTGAGTTCCCGACGAATGCTGTCGCGCTCATGAAAGCTGGCGTAGCGGAGCTGGTGGCGCAGTTCGGAAATGATTTGCTGCCGGTTGTTCCTGGTGAAGTCTTGTCTCATGGTCTGCTCCTCGAAAATGGGGGAAGTTCGCGATTAAATGGCGAATCGTAGTCTTTGCTACTTTTTTATCTTCAATTCGATGCTAACCCATTTCCGGGAACAATACGGCTCGGCCTGCTTCTGCTCCCAAATTAAGTTTTTTGAACGCTGAAGCGCTTTCTGCCGCCGTTGTTGATTGAGTCCCTTTGCTATGGGGCTTGAAGGGATTTCCGAACCGCTGCTCGAACTGTTAAGGGCTGCAGAGCAGTGCTCATTGACAGGAAATTTTGATATGCGGCTATTGCCGCGCTGCTTAAGACAGCAACCGCCTGCGCAATATCTGGTCCACTTTCAGAGAAGTCGCTTCGCGCCTACTATCGTTCCCTGCCAGGGTTTTATTGCTACAGCCAGTCGTGGTGCCAGGGACTATGCCTATGCTTAAACGTCGGGTTGAAGAGTGGCCAAAACATACTCCCCTTGGTTAAACGCCTGATTGATCGAAAGATCGTACACGAGCCCCGCCTCCTGAGCTCGCACGGTTTGCACCTCCGGCAGTTGCCCCGACTTGTTAAAGCGCAGTAGGGAGTAGAGCGGGGTGCCTGAGCGCACCCACGTTCCCAGCGCAGCCCGCTGCTGTAAAAAGCCGCCTGTCGGAGCGAAGTATTTTGTTAGCTGGCTGGTGCGGCTGAAGAAGGCCTCCCCGCTCTGAAAGACTGGCAGCAGCCCAGGCGGCACAATACCCTTTTTCTCCAGATAGTGCTGGATGCCCCGCACGCCTCGTTCAACCGCATCAAAGCGGGTTTCCATGCTGGTACCCAGTTCTAACGTGTAGGCTTCGACCTCAAAGCGCAGCTCCCGTCCTAAATCGGCAAACGCCTGCTCTAGAGCGAGCCACGGTTTAGTAAAGGCCTCGTCGAAGGCGTCCCCGTCGTACTCATCCAGCAGAATGGCAAAGTCCAGCCCAAAGAGGCGCGCCGACTCGGCCCGCCCACTGAAGTAATACAGGTACGTTAGGCCCTGGTTGCTGGAGCTGTGCAGATCAATTACGTAATCAGCCCTCAGCGCCAGTCCTTGTAGCTGGGCACGGTACAGCTTGTAAGCTGGAGCAGCGGTAGGAGCCGCGAGGGCCGAGGTTTGCTCTGCAAACGCTGCGAGAATGTGGCTGCGGTAAGCCTGCTGAATTTTGTCTAGGTCGGCTTCCAGATGCGCCTGCGCAAACCGAGCAATCTTTAGCGTGTTGGCAGCGCTATAGTCCCAAAAAATTCGGTTCCAGTCGCGCCCGTCGTAGGGGTTGTAGCGCCCCGTGGCAAAGTGATAGCTGCGGGTGTTGACTCCGATCGGGTTGCACACCGGCACGAGCTGGATTTCCCCCTGGATTTGGCTTGGTTCCAGAGTTTCTAACCAGGCGATGAGCCGGTGAATTACCGTATTGCCAGAAATCTCGGCCCCGTGCAGATTGGCCTGGAGATAAACTGTTTTCCCTGGTGACTCGCCTACAAACCGGTATAGCTGAAGCGCAAGCTCGTCGCCCGATGCCATTTGCATCAGTGGTAGGGTAGTGATCAGGGGCTGCATAGAAATCCTGAACGCACGGGATGGATTTCGTCAGGTTAACCCGTGAACAAGGCAATGGTCACTTGAAGCAGCTACAAATTCGGCTGCTGATTTGCCTGCACCCGGAGGCCAAAGTACGTGAGCACCAATTCCTCCTCGCCATCGTTGACGACCTCGTGGATTTCGTTGGGCTCTACCGCCACGCAGGTACCCGGTGTGAGCGGGTGGGCGGTGCCGTCAACGTAAATAGTGCCGCAGCCCGATTCGACAAAAAAGACTTCGGCCATGTCGGTATGGGCATGGCCGCTGGCAAGCTGACCGGGGGCAAAGCGAGCCTGGGAAAAGTTGGTTAGATGAGGCAGGTCACCCTTGCGCAGCATCACCCACTTTTTAATGGCCGGGTTGTGGGAGACGGTTTCTTCTGGGAGGGTGCTGAGAGACGTGAGCTTCATGAGTTAAGCAATAGTCGCCAGTTCCCAGAATCTCATAGAGATTTGCAGCCTGGGTGCATTGCACTCAGGCTGCCACAAAATCTTTAAGGCTGCTCGCCCTCAAACAGCTCACACTGGCCGTGGTGCCGCAGCAGGTGATCGCACAGCACCAGAGCTACCATGGCCTCGACCATCGGCACCGCCCGAGGCAGCACGCAGGGGTCATGGCGGCCTTTGGCAGACAGTACGGTTTCTTCGCCAGCATTGGTCACGGTATTTTGCGCTTTGCGAATGGTCGCCGTGGGTTTGAAGGCAGCGCGAAGGATGATGTTTTCCCCGTTGGAAATGCCGCCCTGAGTGCCGCCGGAGCGGTTGGTGCGGGTGCGAACATTACCCGCTTCATCTACGTAGAACTCGTCGTTGTGCTCGCTGCCGGTAAGCAGTGTTCCAGCAAAGCCAGAGCCAATCTCAAAACCCTTGCTGGCCGGGAGCGACATGATGGCTTTGGCCAGGTCGGCCTCTAGTTTGTCAAAAACGGGAATGCCCAGGCCCTTAGGCACATTGCGGGCTACACACTCCACAACCCCGCCAATAGAGTCGCCCTGGTCGCGAACTTGCTCAATGCGGTCGATCATGCGTTCGGCAGCTTCGGCATCGGGGCAGCGCACGATGTTGCTCTCCACCTGCTCTAGGGTCACAGTCTCGGGATCAACGGTGCCTTCGAGATCCTGGATGCGCTTGACGTAGGCGACGATTTCAACACCGCAGTACTGGCGGAGAATTTTTTTTGCGATCGCACCCGCCGCTACCCGTCCAATCGTTTCCCGCGCTGAAGAGCGCCCGCCGCCCTGGTAGTTACGAATGCCGTATTTGGCATCGTAGGTGGCATCGGCATGGGAGGGGCGATACGTCGTCGCCATCTCGCTGTAGTCTTGGGGCCGCGTATCCTTATTGCGCACCAGAATTGAGATAGGGGTGCCCAGCGTCTTACCCTCGAATACGCCCGAGAGAATCTCGCAGCGGTCGTCCTCCTTTCGAGGCGTCGTGATCTTGCTCTGGCCCGGACGGCGGCGATCCAGCTCAGCCTGAATCTCCTCTACCGAAACTTCTAACCGAGGCGGGCAGCCATCGATCACGACGCCGACTCCGCCTCCGTGGGACTCCCCAAAGGTGGTAATGCGGAACAAATGACCGAAGGAATTGCCCATGGTTGATGAATCGCGTGAAGTGCAATCCTTCGATCCTACAATTGCACCTCTACAATTGCGAACCCGTCGGCTGTAAACTCCTGGCTCTAGCCCTTAGAACTCTGAGCCTTCAACCTTAATGTAATAGCGGGGGTTAACAGGCTGGCCGTTGCGGTAGATGCCGTAGTGCAAGTGTGGCCCCGACGAACGCCCCGTATTTCCTAAAAACCCAATCAAATCACCCCGCTGCACTTTGTCCCCTGCCTCAATGTTGAAGTCAGAGAGGTGCGCGTAGAGCGTTTCGTAGCCATAGTCGTGGTCTATGACAATGTGCTTACCATAGCCATTACCTGCAATGGCTCTAACCACGGTGCCCTCAGCCGTAGCGTAAACAGGCCTACCAATTGGCCCTCGAAAATCGAGCCCTTGGTGCATCTCATAGCTGCTGCCGCCAAACGGGTTGCGGCGCAGCCCAAACTCTGATGACACCTCGGCTTTGCCCTGCAGCGGCAAACCGCTGGGGAACGCTGCTTCGCGGTCAGCTTCTTCGGCCAAAGTTTCCTCGAGAGCCGGTTTAACATCAGCTTCTAGCTGCAGAGTCAGGGTCGGCATTTTGCGCTGAGCCATCTCAAAAAGAGACTCTGCCTCCACAGGAATGGCCGGTCCGCCTCGGGAAGGTCCGAACGTCTCATCCGTAGCGCGGCTAGTTTCGGTCTCTTCACCCCGACGTGGACGGGAGGCATCCTGGGAGTTGACGGTATCCTCAGACTCGCTCTGGTCGCTCTTCTCAGACAGCCCTGCCCTTTCCTTGAGGGTTTCAATTTCGCTGTCCAAAGTGTTTAGCTCGGTGAGAACACTATTGGCTGTGTCGGTTAAAGCTTCGTTTTGCTCGGCTAAGCGGCCGCTGTGGTGGGTTAGGTAGCCAATCAGGCCAGCAGGAATGCTAGCTAGAACCAGAGCTGTCACCAGCACGGGCAGTGGTTGAATTGTCAGGGTGATGGGCGCTGCGCCCGTACCTGCGATCAAAATCGTGTAGGTCTTCGTAATTCGGTTCAGCATCTTGAGCCTGAGTCAACCTTAGCGTCGGGATAAGCCTGGGGAGCTTCAAATTCCCTTAACAATTGCAAACTCAAGAATTATACGGGGATCACGAAATCTAAGCAATTTTGCCGAATGAATCAAAGATTTTCAAAAAAAACTCCACCGCGACAGAAGCTTGGCTTGAGGGAGCTTTGCAGGATTTGTAAAGATATTGTGATGGTAGAGAGCCTGGGTTTAGGGAAAGTGCAGCGATCTCCGACAGCCGCTTGCCTGATCCAGCCAAGTCTAATCTGACTGGACTAGACGCTGACGCCCCTTATGGACACAATAATCCAGCTGAAATTGTCCAGCTGTGGCAGGTCGTTAAAACAAGGACCTACTGCCACCGAATCTATCGGAACAGGTTGTCCTTAAGAATGCAGTAGATTGCCCGAATGCCTTTTTCCCAGCCTATCTTTGCCCTCTTCGTGAGTTCGTCCACAGTAGAAAAATCAACCTCGTAAATGCGGCACTTAATCCCGGCAACTTGGGCTCTGTCGGGCTTAAGCTTCAATCGACTTTTCTTGATCTCAATGACCTGAATTACAGGAAGACGAAACGCTTCGCAAACCCATTAGTTTATCGCTCCCCACAAGGGCTTTTCTGCTCGCCTGCTGCGCCGCTCCTTAATCCTTAAACCCGCACTTAAGGGTCTTGCCTAGAACTCGGAGCGGAGAAGCCGCAGCCTCATTACCAGTGGTTGAAACGACCGCGAGAGCTTAACATGTCGCAACAAAACCCTAGAATAGGGAGATAGTCGGACTTCTATTCCTGTAGCGAAGGCACTGGCAGATGATATTTGCGACCTGGCTCGATAGCAACTCCTGGCTGCTGGAGATGGCGGGCAAGCGTTTGTTGGTAGACCCTTGGCTGGTGGGTCCGCTGATGTTTGGCGATCAGGCCTGGCTTTTTAAGGGAGAGCGGCCCCGGCCGCTGCCCCCCTTGGGCGAAGTTGATCTGATCCTGCTGAGCCAGGGGCTACCTGATCACGCCCATCCGCCGACACTAAGCAGCCTTAATAAGTCCATTCCTGTAGTGGGGTCGGCCAACGCTGCCAAAGTGGTGCGTGATTTAGGCTACACCTACGTTACGGCGCTGGCCCCTGGTGAGACATTTGAGCTTGAGGATGCGGTGTCAATCAAGGCGCTGCCCGGTTCGCCGCTCGGCCCCACTCTAGTTGAGAATGGCTATGTGCTGCGGGGCCAAGACGGGCTGTCTGTGTTTTACGAACCCCACGGCTTTCATCCACCAACGCTGGATCAAGAAGCTCCGGTAGATGTAGCCATAACGCCCGTTGTAGATATTGCGCTGCCTCTGGTTGGCCCTATTATTCGCGGTCAGAAGAGCGCTCTGGAACTAGTGGAGCGACTTCAGCCCCAAATCATTCTGCCTACAGCTGACGCTGGAGAAGTACAGTACGAGGGACTGCTGGTGAAGTTGCTCAAGGCCACTGGCGGCGCTCAATCTTTACAGGCGGAGCTGGCGCAGCGGGGCCTGGCGACCCAAGTGCTGGATCTAGGAGTAGGAAACCGCACTCAATTACCCCTAACTCCCCGTTCTACTATGGCTGCTCGGTAGCCCCGTGCCGATCGCCTCAATCCCTGTCTGGATTTAAAAATCTTTGGAGACTACGTTCTAATGACGACCAACATTGCTGACATCACGGTTAAAAATAGCCAGGGCCAAGAGCAGGCACTGAAGGACCTGGCTGGGAACGTGCTGCTGATTGTCAATGTAGCCTCGTACTGCGGCTACACCCCACAATACGAAGGCCTAGAAGCGCTCAACCAAAAATATCGGGAGGCTGGCCTGCGAGTTTTGGCCTTTCCCTGTAATGACTTTGGTGCCCAAGAGCCCGGCACTCTCGATCAGATTGAGCAGTTTTGCACTACTCACTACGGCGTTTCCTTTGACCTTTTTGACAAAGTTCATGCCAAAGGGCCAGAGCAGCATCCACTGTATGCCAAGCTGACTCAAGCTGAACCCAAAGGCGATGTCTCCTGGAACTTTGAAAAGTTTTTAATCGACAAAACGGGCAATGTTGTTGGCCGCTATAAGAGTGCAGTTTCGCCTCAAAGCCCTGAGCTAGTGAGTGCTATTGAGGCGGCTCTGCAGAGCTAGGCAGTACTCATCAACCTGGCTCAAAGGCAGGACAGACGGCGGTTTAGGTCCCTTTCGGTAAGCCTTTAGCCTCTGTTACCTGTCTATTGACTTAGCTAAAACCATCCCAAAGAATAATCAAACCTTAAGGAACTTTGTGAAACTTTGGGATCAGACACAATGTTTGATACTGTAATTGCATCGACACTGAAAGGATCGAGCCTATGCCTTACACCACTGAAGAGGGCGGACGCCTAAACAACTTTGCGGTTGAGCCCAAAATGTATGAGGCGGCCCCGCCAAGTGCATCTCAAAAGCGCAACTACTTAATCTTGGGAGTGCTGGCGCTTGTGCTCGTCGGTGGTCTGTTTGCAGTGGCTTTTGCAGTGTCTTAGACCTTTTTTCAACTTAAGTTTGCGAAAAGAGCGCAGCTAATTACTGCGCTCTTTTCGCGTTTTGAGAAGGCATGCAAGATTTGCCGCTGTAACGGTCGCTCCATCAGGACACGAAATGGATAGGGGGTTTGGGGGGCGATGCCCCTAGCGACGAGTCCATCCATGCCCTCCGTTCTCCGGTCCTGACTAATAGGGCTACTGCTGTAGAGAGGTTGCGGCACGAGCTTTGGGAAGGGTCGTGAAGCGCTCCTTCAGCCGATCTAAGCTTCATTTGGAGTGGTCAAAGCCTTGATGGCTCCAGCTAGGTTGGCTGGAACGACGACAATGGTGTTTGAGGGACTACTACCCAAGCCGTCTAGGGTTTGCAGCGTTCGTAGCTCCAGAGCAATTGGGTGCTCTGTCATCAGACGTGCGGCCTCCACCAGGTTGACTGCCGCTAGGCGGTCGCCCTCGGCTCGAGTAATGGTGGCCCGCTTTTCTCGCTCTGCGGCGGCTTGGCGCGACATCACTCGCTTGAGGTCCTCCGGCAGCTCAAAATCCTGCAGCTGAATCGAGTCCACCGTCAGGCCCCAACTCCGAACACGCTCTTCGATAATCAAAGCGATGCGCTGCTGAATTTGTTCACGCTCCGAGAGAAGCTCATCTAGGGTAGAGGCACCCACGACGTCTCGCAGCGCTGCCTGGGTGTACTGGGAGATCGCAAAACGAAAGTCTTGAATGGTGGTAATGGCCAGGGCTGGGTCGCTCACCGTAAAAAACAGAGCGCTGTCGATAACGGCAGGCACGTTGTCGCGGGTAATCGTTCTCTGCTGAGGAATGTTGACTACCAGAGTACGGGTGTCGACAAAGCGCACGTACTCTAGGCCAGGAATAGCGTAAAACAGGCCGGGGCCGCGCATGCCTTTAAACTTGCCTAAGCGCAGCACCACCCCCCGTTCCCACTCAGCAGCTACCCGCACGCCGCTGACGATGCCGCCCCAGACCACACTTGCGATCGCAGCTGTGACCAACCGAGGAGCTCTTTGCTCTAAGTTCGCTAGCGACAACCCTCCCAGGGTCAATAGCAAAATCGCAATAGTCGGCACCCAAAACAGGGCGCCGCGAATTGGGCCGCCTAGGGAAACGTGCTCCCCGGTGGGTGTAGCGTAAACTCTAGATTCGGTGGCATTGCTGGACGCTCCGCTACTCATGGGCCGACTACCACTTCTGAGATTGCACGTAATAATAAACCACGGCCCCTTAAACAGGAAGTTGCCCACAAGACGTGTGAGGGGCTCCCAGCTGTGGGGCACCGTCGGGTACGCCCTAACGCACCAGGAAGGATGGTGCCGACAAATAGGCTTTAGGCGAAGGGCTTTTGCATGACGGCTCAGTGGCTCAGTGGACAGACTCGCAGTGGCAAAACGGCCTGGCTGATTGATCAGCTGCTAAGCCTGGCAGCCGACTTAGGTGGAGAGCCGACACGGGGGCGGGCGCTGCTGGTTTTTGCTGCCAACGGAGACAACCGCATTCGGCTAGCTGAGCGCATCACCGTGGCAACCGAAGCGCGCTATCCGGTAGTGACGACTACCCCAGCCGGATTTATTGAATCTGAGATCACCCTGTTTTGGCCGCTGCTGGCGCAGAGTTTAAATCTGAGCGCCCAGTTTCCGCTGAAGCTGCGTCCTGAGAACGAGCAGGAGTTGGCGACTCGGCTCTGGCAAGACAGGCTCAATGCAGGCACGATGGCGGTGCAGGGCTGGCTGCCAGCGCAAACGGTGCGGCGGGCGCTGGACTTTTTGCAGCTCGCCGCCTCCGACGGCATTCCGGCGGAAGATCTGCCGACGCTGCTTCAGCAGGGCATTCCCCCTGGGTTTGCTCCGGCCGAGGTGTGGCAGTCCATCGGCGAGGCAGTGCTGGAGTGGCAGAGCTGGTGCCTGAATCAGGGTCTGGTCACCTACGGGCTGATGACGGAGCTGTACTGGCGACACCTGCTGCCCCAGCCGATGTACCGAAAAAAGCTGGTGGAGCGCTACTGCGCTGTACTGGGCGATGACCTGGATGAGTATCCGGGCGTGGCGCGGCAGTGGTTTGAGGTGTTTTTGGACCAGGGGCTGCCGGCGGCCTTCACCTGGCATGATTACGGCAAGGTGCGTTTGGGGGTAGGCGCTGACCCACAGGCTTTAGAGGCGTTGCGATCGCGCTGCCAGGAAACGGCGCAGCCCTATCCGGGCGAAGATTCTTTAGCCTATGCCTGGGCCGATCCTGTTTTGGCTGGGGTGCAAGACCCGCTGGCGGTGCCGGAGGTGCCCGCCCAAATGCAGACGCTGCAGGCCACCTCTCGCGGTGAAATCTTGCGACTAACGGCAGAAACGGTGGCCGATGCGATTGAGCAGGGGCAGGTACAGCCGTCTGAAGTCGCCATTATTGCCCCTGGTTTAGATGCGATCGCACGCTACACCCTGGCCGAAATCCTGATCAGCCGGGGCATTGCGGTGGAATCTCTCAACGACCAGCGGCCTTTGATTAGTTCCCCCCTGATCCGCGCCCTGCTGACCCTGCTGGCGCTGGTCTATCCAGGGTTGGGGCGACTGGTAGATGGAGATGCGATCGCAGAAATGCTGGTGGTTCTCAGCCAGGACCCCCAGCCTCAGGAAGAGGTGCCCTGGTACGAGCGCATCCGCATCGATCCGGTGCGGGCTGAACTAATTGCCGACCACTGCTTTGAGCCCGATATCGATACCCCCAAACTGCTGCCGGTCGAGCGCTTTCCTCGCTGGGATCGGCTGGGTT
>DATNQE010000744.1:0-6432 GCA_036702895.1 Trichocoleus sp.
AGCCGTTTTAGAATCGGTACCCACCTTACCGGGTTTAGGTCCTCACGCTTCCGGCCCGGTACTCTCCCCAGGCAAATCGGGCGCCGCTGGCGGCAGCGGTGTTTCTCCGTCCGGCGGTAGGCTCTCTTCTAGCTCCCGCAGAATGGGTGGCTCGGTCGGGCGCTCCTGTAAAAAGATGGCAGCCAGGGCCTGCTGCAGGGTTTCGGCCATGGCGATCCGGTTTTGAAAGGCCACGATCACTCGAGTCAGGGCAGGCAGCCGATTTTGCTCGGCTACCAGGTAGAGCGGTTCGACGTAGAGGAGCGACTGCTCTACTGGAATCACCAGCAGGTTGCCCTGCTGCGCCCGCGACCCCTGAGTATTCCAGAGGGAGATGCGCTGTGAAATGGCCGGGTCTTGGTTGATGCGGGCCTCAATCTGCTCGGGGCCAAAGACCAGCTCCTGCTTGGGAAAGCGATAGAGCAGGCGCAGACCGTAGCGCTCGCCGTCAGATCTTGCGGCAAGCCAAGCCACTAGGTTGTTGCGCTGAGACGGCGTGAACAGGCGCAGCAGAATGAATTCCTCGGTTTCCTCCTCCGGCAGCTTCATGATCAGGTAGTAGGGCTCAACCTGCTGGGCCTCATTGGCGTAAATCTCGTTGGGGGCGCGCCACTGGTCCTCCCGGTTGTAAAACACTTGAGCATCGGTCATGTGGTAAGCCATCAGCTGGTCAGACTGCACCTGAAACAAGTCCTGCGGGTAGCGGATGTGCTGCAGCAGCCCTTGCGGCATGGCGCTCAGGGGACGAAACATCCCTGGAAAGACGCGGCTCCAGGAGGCAATGATGGGGTCGTTGGGATCCGCCACAAAGAAGCCAACAGAGCCGTTGTAGGCGTCTACCACCACTTTCACCGAGTTGCGAATGTAGTTGAAGTCGTTGCTGCCCGGATCGGAGTAAGGATAGCGATCGCTCAGAGTATAGGCATCAATGATCCAATAAAGGAAGTTTTCTGACTCCTGGGGGGCGAAGGTGCCGCTGCCGGTATCTAGGGGCACTTGGCTCGCTGGAGGCGCTGCAGCGTTATTCCCCGCTAGAGCAGCAGGATCGGTTCCCCAGCGGCGCGAGTCATCGCCAATGTTGACGGCTACCAGGTAAGGGTCTGTGTCAAAGCGCAAAAACGGAGCAATGGCCTGGATGCGATCGCGAATATTGCGGCGAAACAGCAGCCGCGTTTGGGGCGTAATATCCTCGGTAAACAGCATGCGCCAGTCCAGCAGCCGCCCCGCAAAGATCAGCCGCCGCCAAAAGTTACCCACATCAATTCCCGCCCGCCCCTGGTAAGCGGTGTAGACATTTTCTTCGCCGCTGGGGTAGTCCAGCTCCGGCACCCGAGTGTTGCTCAAAATATAGGTGTTGGTTAGCTCCCCAAAGTAAATGCGGGGTTCCCCCGTGGGAATGCTGGCCCCAATCTCTGGGCTGCTGGGCACATTTTCAATGCCGCGAATGAAATAGTCAGGCAGTCCGTCGGGCGCGGCGGTGTTGACCGGGCTCATGGTAAAGCCGTAGCCGTGGGTGTACACCAGGTGTTCGTTGACCCAGGTTTTAGCGATGTCGGGCACCCGTTCGTAGTTCAGTTCGCGGGCCGACACCAGCACCTGCCGGCGGTCGTAGGTGCCCTCTTCATTCAAGATAGAGTAGCGATCGACATCGGCATCAAAAAACTCGTAGTACAGCCGGATCTGCTGCAGCTGGCGGTTGGTCTCCAGCAGGGGGCGAGTGTCCCACAGGCGAATGTTGTCCAGGGTGAGGCTGTTCTCCTGGAGACTGGCCGCCGACAGGTCGCCCACCGGGTCAAAGCTCTCAACATTAATGTCAGACAGCTCAAAGGCGCTGCGGGTGAGGCTAATGGAGTTAAGGATGTAGGGCTGCTCGCGCGCCAGCTCATTAGGCTGTACCACCAGCCGCTGCACCAGCAGCGGCAGCGCCAGGGTACCAACGCCCAGCACCAGCAGGTAAACGGCAATGCCCCAACTCAGTAGGCGCGATCGCACGTGGGGGGTTGCCTGCGGCTGGGGCGCATCTGTCGCTCTCGCTCTCCGGTAGCGGCCTACTGTTTCAGAGCCGGAGGAGCCTTTAATAGGATCAGCTTGAAGCGGGCGGGCTGCCGACGGGCGAAGACCCATCAGGCGAACCCGAATCAGGGGCCAGAGCGCCGAGCGCCAAATAAAGCCAATGCTCAGAAGTAGCGACAGCAGGCACAGCAGAGTATTGGCCGGCAGGTTGATGTGCACATCGGTATAGCCTGCGCCATAGATCACGCTGTCTTGGCTGTAAAGGCGCTCGTAGCGGGCCAGCCAGTGGCTCAGGCTGGTAGCCAAAAATAACCCCCCTGCTAGCGCGTAGAGGTGGCGCTTTTGTCCCTGGGAAAACCCGTAAAACCGCCCCTGGCTGAGATTATTGCCCGCCAGCAGGTACACCAGCGACACGGTTACGAGCAAAAAGAAAACCAGCCCCAGCAGCCAGAAATTAATCATCTCCAGCACCGGCAGGCTAAAGATGTAAAACTCAATGTCGCGCTCAAAAATCGGGTCGCTCTGGCCAAACGGAGTCGGGTTAAAAGCCAGCAGCACGCGGCTCCAGTGCCCCGCCCAAATCAGACCAAACCCTAAGCTCATCAACCCCGCTGCCAGCCGAGTCATAGAGCGGGGGTACACGATCAGCGCGATCGCACTCAAGGCTAAAGCAATTAGCTGCCACGGCTGCGCCACCAGCCGCGCTACCAGAACCCCTACTGCACCTGGCCTGGTCCACAGCGGCAGGGGCGGTGTTGCGTTGTAAAGGCTAGAGGTTTCCTGCCAGTAGCTAGCAACTACCTGGCCCTGATAGAGCAGCTGTGCTCCCACCAGTAGCCCTAGCCCCACCGTCAGCGGCAGCAGCCATCCCAGTCCTCGACCGCCAGAACGGACAGCCGCCTGCGAAGGGGGAGGCGGCGGTTTGCTCCCAAAGGCTAACGTCAAGTTCCCCAGCGCAAAACTCAGGCTCAAAACGGCTGCCGAGATGCCCAAACCAAGCTGAGTCAACAGCCGCCGCCGAAACATCTCCAGGTAATTCACCTGCTCAAACCACAGGCTCTCTGCCGCCAAATACAGCAGCGCAGAGAGCAGCAAAAGCAGTACGACCAGGACCGGCCCCCACTGCCACCAGCGGGGCCACCGCAGTTTTAATTGCTTGGAGATGGATAAACCCACGAACTCAGGGAACCTTCTTAGCAGCTCTGCCTGAGATTGTATCGCTCCTACCCCTTCCAAGGAGCCGAACTAGCCGACGCCTTCGCGGCGTAGAGGCTCTGCACTGGCTGTGTCTGACAGTGAACGGCCCCTACTGGCAAACCTTGTTGGCGAAATCGCACTGGTAAATAAACGGCTCCTGCCAGTGCAGCGGAATTTCTAGTAGATCGCGAGTCCCCGTAACGCCCTGGCTGATAAACAGCAGCAGCGCCACGCTGTTGAGCACCACATGCACTAAGCGCCAGCGCCTGGACTTGTAGATATCCGGCAGAATCGCCAGGGAAAAAATCATCAGCAGCGCCGCCGCCATGCCGAAGTAATAGTGGGAAACGTACCACTCATAGGTGCGGCGAAAGACCCCATCCTGGCAGCCCAAAATTATCAGGCCCGCTCCGGTCAGGGTGGCAAACACAGCTCGCCATAGCCGAGTCTGTGCCCGATAAAGAAACACCAGCGCGGCGATGGTCAAGGCAAACATCAGCACGATAAAGGTGCCCTGAAAGGGGTCGCTCACCCAAACCTGATTGTTGTTGAGATATTTGAAGATGGGGTGAGCCAGCCCAACCAGCACCAGGCCCACCACCGATCCAGCCAGCCAGCGACCAATTTGGGTGTGCTCCCGGCCCACGGTAGCGTTAACCTGGGTCTTTTCTTTCGCTGCAACAGCGAGGCGGCGCTGCCGCGTCTGAACTGCGAAGTACGTGGCAATACCAATCAGGGGAAAAACGTAGGCAACCGCCAAAATAGGGTGAATGAGCCTCAGCAGATCCGGGTTGTCCAGCATGGCAGTCTGATTCCACGAAGTCTGATTCTACAAAGTCTGGTTCTACAGGTCCGATTTCACACAGCAGATATATTCCCGGTACTACAGCAACCGGGCCAGCTGCCAGGGCCAAAGGCTTTCCTCGCCAAAGAGAGAAGACAGCTATTAAACAATCCCCGTCAAACCGCTTTGAGAACGATTGTAGCGGCGAGCTAGCTCCAAAGATTAAAGCGAGCTAAGTGTTCTTCCACCGCTTTGGGCAGCGCCTTGTGCAAATCGCTCTTGCCGCTGAAGGTCAGCCGATTGCGCCCCGGCAGGTCAAAGGGGAACTGCCCTGGCAGGTCGTCGCGCTCCATCTGAGTCAGCAGAATTTGCTCAGGTCGCTTGCTTTGCAGGGCGTAGCCCATTTCTACACACACCTTGGGGCTGGGAATAAGCTGGGGTGGGGTGCCGTTGATCTGGGCAATGGGGGTGCCGTCAGCTATAAACAGCAGGCACTTGCGAATTTTACGGGTGAGGCCGCTGCCCAAACGGGCAGGCCCCTCACTGAGCCGATGGGACTCTTCCAGAGTTAGGGTGATGCGGGAGCGCTGGTTGAGCCTATCGACCACGGCCTGCATTTCTTCCCGCAGCAGATTGCTGGAGTCGGGGTAGTCGTTTTGGTAGCAGAGGAAAATCGTTGGGTCGAGGTTGGCAAAAACGTCTTGCTTGGTGAAGTAAATTTCGTGGCTAATCAGGTCGATGTTGGAAATAGCGTAGGTGCCGCTGCCTTCGATATAGAACTCGACGGCGTCACCCTCCAGGTAGCGCTGAAACCAAGTACTCTTTTTGACGTCCTCGCTGTCTTCCAAAAAGTCCGCCCTCAGCGCCGACTTGAGCAGGCTATTTTTGCTTAGCCGCAGATCGTAGGGGCGCTTCTCCAGAGCCTTAACCGGCTCATAATCCTCTAAATACCAGGCTTTTAGGGCAATAATAGCCATTTCTTTTCTCGGCTGCGTCGGCGTGTCCTACTACATATACCTGAAACGTCAGGAATCAGCACGCTAGATGAATAAGCCTAACGTCTGTAGGGTTTTGCTGCACCAGGATATTCATGGGTGGGTTGTACCCTTCTACTGCTTACAGTACGCAGTAGAAAGCCCAACGTTTCCAGAGGCTTTAAACCTCGTTGAGCCCAATTCTGAGGGATAAGCACGCCTAAAACGGTTTAACGCCTGCGCATCTGTCGCGCGACCGCATCTCCCAGCCACTGCACGCCCTGCACCAGCACCATCAGCAGCACTACCGTAATCAGCATCACCCGCGTATCAAAGCGCTGGTAGCCGTAGCGAATCGCCAAATCGCCCAGGCCGCCGCCACCCACCACGCCGGCCATCGCGGAGTAGCCGATCAGGCTAATTACCATAATCGTCAGACCCAGCACCAGGGAAGGCAGCGCCTCGGGGATCAGCACCTTGCGCATGATCTGCCAGTAGCTACAGCCCATCGACTCGGCTGCTTCGACCAGCCCCTTGTCCACCTCTAGCAGCGAAGTCTCGGCAACGCGGGCGTAGAACGGAATGGCTGATAGGGTCAGCGGCACCAGGGCGGCCGTGCTGCCGATGGTGGTGCCCACGATCAGGCGGGTGAGGGGAATAATGGCCACCAGCAGAATAATAAAGGGCAGCGAGCGCCCGGCATTGACCACCGCCCCCAGCACTTGGTAGAGCGCCGGACGGGGCACAAACCCTTTGGGGCTCGTCACCACCAGCAGCAGCCCCAGGGGCAGCCCCAGCACCGCCGCCAGTACCGCCGAGACGGCGACCATGTAGAAGGTCTCAAGCGTTGCTGTCCACAAGCTGCTCAGAAGCTGGGCGTCCATCGTGCACCTCGACTTCGATATCCAGTTGATACAGGTACTCCAGCGCCGCTCGCACCTCGGCCCCTGACAGCTCTAGCTGAAGCTGCCCCACCGACTGCTGGCCGATCGTCTCGATGCTGCCGTTGAGAATATTCACCTCCACATCAAACTGCCGGATAAGGCGACTGATGATGGGCTGATCGGCAGCGGCACCGTTAAAGAAGATGGTGGCTAAAACAGCATTCTCTCGAGGCTGGTGAGGGCTGCGGGGGAAAAAGCTCTGGGCCAGGCGCGAGTTGGGCTGGGCCGCCAGATCGACCACCGAACCCCGTTCGACTACGCGGCCCCGCTCAAGAATGGCAACGCGATCGCAAATGTGCTTCACCACGCCCATGTCATGGGTAATCAGCAAAATCGTCAGCCCCATCTGGCGGTTCAGGTCCCGCAACAAATCGAGAATGGAGCGGGTCGTCTGGGGGTCTAGCGCCGAGGTCGCCTCGTCGGAGAGCAGCACTTTGGGACTGGCTGCCAGCGCGCGGGCAATCCCTACCCGCTGCTTTTG
>DATNQE010000792.1:0-8662 GCA_036702895.1 Trichocoleus sp.
TAGCTAGAGGGTATGGCGTCTATCAGGGCATAGTGCGAGGGGATGAGGGCGATGATCGCATTACGATTCAAGGCTTTAGCAGACGGTTCTTGGCCTTTCAGTCAGCTGCCAGCTATGGCCTCTACGAAGGCTTAGTAGAAGGTGGTAATGGGGATGACGAGATTGTCATCACAGCAAGTAGCCAAATCAGAAACTCAAATTTTGAGCGTGGGGGCTATGGTGTTCTGCGAGGGCATGTAGACGGAGGGCGGGGAGATGATCTGATTAGGCTCTCAGGCACAACGCTAAATTTTGTTGATAGTTTGATCACAGGGGGGCCTGGAGACGATGTTTTTGAAACGGGCCGGGGCAGCGGACTGATTGATGGAGGGCGCGGTACCGACACCCTCAACCTATCCTTCTTTGACCCGGCCACAATGACTATCGCTGACCTAGGAGGCGGCAGCCTTGAGATCGCTAGCCGCCCGGATATCTTTCAGGCCATAGGTTGGAGCCAGACTATCGTCAACATCGAGCAGTTTGAACTAGGCGGTACCCTGTTCACGGCTAATGAATTGCTGGCTACGGTTGGGCCTTAAATGGCTTGGCTTTTGGGACTGACCAGAAGCTCCTAAGCAACCAGGCTGGAGCGCTGCTTAATCTGTTGGGCAACCCGCTGGCCGCTGCGAACGGCCCCCTCCATATATCCGACAAAGTCATCGGTGTGCTCACCAGCAAAGTACAGGCGACCGTGGGGCTGGCGCAGCGTGGGCCAGTACTGGGCAAATTGACCAGGGCCGTAGTTGGAGTATGACCCGCCGCTGTACTGCTCCTGAGGCCACACTGCAGTTTGAGCGGTTTTAACGTGGCTCCGACAGCCGGGATAAATCGCTTCAAACTGATCCAGCACGTTCTGGATCTTCTTCTCTGCATTTAGGGGCAGCAGCGCTTCCGCATTCTTCCCAGAAATGTAGGCAGTGAGAATACCCCAATCGCCTGGCTGGCGGACAGTGGTATCGGTGGCAAACCCAATGGGTAAATCAGTAATAGTCAGCCCAGTGCTCTGGTAACGGGTGCGCCAGATGCGCTCGTCAAACTGCACCATAACTTTGACGTGGGAGCCGTAGTTGAGCTGCGCGATCGCATCCTGCACCACTACCGGCAAATCTGGCGAAAAGCGTACCTGGCGCAGGGGCGGCAGCGGCGTGGCAATCACGGCAAAATCTGCGGTGGCGGTGCCCTGTCCATGGGTAATCTGCACGCCCTGATCTGTTTGTTCAATAGCGCTTACTGGGCAGCTGAGGCGAACCGATGAGCCGAGTGCGCGGGCTAGGGCCCTGGGCAACTGGCCGTTGCCTCCCTCAATGCGGTACATCTCCAGGCGCTGGTCGGGCACTTTGTCGTAGAGCGCTGCCTGCTCCATCAGAAACAGCATGGAGAGCTGGTCGGGCTCGTCCATTTCGCCCCGCAGGTACTGCTCGGTCAGCTCCCGCGCCAGTGGGTCTAGATTCAGGCAGTCCATCCAGGCGGATACGCTTTGGTTGTCCCACTGGGCAGCACCGCTCTGCCAGTCGGCCTGCCGAAAATAGTCTCGCGCCAGTAGCTCTAGGGTGATCCAAAACCGATCAATCTCGTCGACGATGTCCTTGCCAAAGGCTGCAGATAGGGCCTGGTCGGTGAAGTCGCACCGCTGCTGCCGCACAAAGTAAATGCCCTCCGAGGGTGCAGAATGCACAGGCGCCAACCGCAGGCCAAACTCCTGCACATAGCGGTGCATCTGCCGATGCACATTAAAGCTGTCGATGTACTCCCCGCCCGCCTCGGCGTATTGGTTACTGCCAAAGCCCTCACGCAGGGTGTAGACTCGCCCACCAATGCGATCGCGCGCCTCCAGCAGGGTTACCTGGTAACCCTGCTTTTTCAGTTCATAGGCCGCGACTAGGCCCGCTAGACCTGCGCCAATGACTGCAACCCGCAGATTCTTGCGGGCAAGATCTGACGAGCCTGAAGACTGAGCGCCTAGATTGGAACCTCTGCTCCCTTCTGAAACAACACTTCTAGAGGCTGCCAGTGCGGGTGCAGATGGCGCTACGCCCGCGACTGCCGAAGCCATCAACAAACGCACAAATGCCTTACGCGAAAGCATAAAATCAACACAATTCAAGTTTGAGGAATCTAAGAAAACGAATTCTCGCAACCCGCAATCGCTCTTAAGCAGGCGTATCCGCCTGCCGAGGTTGAGTATGAGAATTAGGTCTGCATCACAATAAAGGCCGGCTCTGCTGACCGCTACTCGATAGCTAAAGCTTTTAATCTGTTTAACTAGACCCCAGGTTGCGGCTGCACGTGGATTAAGTTTGCCCGGTAGAGCTGCTGTTGAGCCGCTTAGCACTGCGACTTCAGTTCCTATCTATACAGCTAGGTCTATACAGCAAGCTTTATGCAGCTAGCTTCTGTGGCCTAGGTATGCAGCGAGGATTGCCGTAGTTCTGGGGCTCAACTGGCTATCCTCTACCCACTCATTAGCATAGCTCGCCCGAATGGGGAGTGGGTAGCTGCCAAAACTTTCTTGAAATGCTGGTTCAGACTAGGGAGCGCACTGCTCGGGAAGAACCTCTATCCGTGGCGCTGGAGGGAGAAACAGGCTCGCCACCCAACCCTTTAAAAATAAAAGCCCGGGTCAGGCAACTACGTGAAGAGCGAACTCTGTGAGGAGCGAACTCAACAAATAGCTTGGTTTGCCTGACCCGGCCTGAGCTTTGGAGCACACGCGAGTCTACAGGATGACTTAATAGTCTTTCATTGCCGCTGGAACGCCAATACATGAAAGTTCAGGAAAGTTCAGTCGATAGTTCAGTTCCTCAAAATCGCTCTGATCCCCTACGTAAAAACACAGAGATCGAATCATCACTTCAACCCGCAATAAAGCTATTGTGAATCCGGGCTGCGCTTAGCGACTTAAGCTCTGTTGAAGCAAAGAATGAAGAGAGAAGGTTCTAACCCTGTAGCGATAGCTATCAGCATCATGGCTACCGCGTCCAGATAGCCTACCCAAGATTCGGGTTCAGTCGACAGCCAGCACCCGAGGCGATCTGTCTGGCGCTACTGTTCCCTGGGTTGAAGGGGTTAATCCTGTCCTTCCTTTCTGGTTCATAAAGTCTTTTCCTGCAACAGCTCATGAAAGCCTTGCTCATCCGGCTGCTAATTCTGCCCGAAGGACTGATTGCCCTCACAAGCGTTTGCCTGCTGGTGCTGCTGCTTTGCCACCTGCCCCAAAATTTACTGATCAACAAGTCCAACGGCGGCGGTACTTTTCCTGGGCAGCGGCGCGGAGGGGGTTCCCACTGGATAGTGCCAGCGGATCAGCTGGGCTAAGCTCCCAGTTCTGCTTTTCATACCGCCTGCTAGGTTAAACCCTTCATCCGGATTTACACAGCGTCGTTTGTAATCGGAATAAAGCCCTTTTGCTGATTCAGGGCCATTTACCGCTAGATTTCAAATGCTGTGGTCTACCGACGCATCTTTCAATCGTGGCTTAACCCCCCTAAGGGTCATCCTGCCTCTTGGACTGAACGAATTCCTCAGGCGGTAAAGCTGGGAGGACGCTCCGTTTTAGTGGCTGGCCTATTGGCTACAACCCTCGTAACGGGCCTTAAAAAGCTGGGAGCCTTACAGCCCTTCGAGCTCAATAGCTTTGATGCACTTACCCGACTTCAGCGCGATAGTGGTATCGACCCCCGGCTGCTGATTGTGGGGGTAGCAGAAACTGATTTGCAAAGGTATGGATGGCCGCTTTCTGACCAGGTAGTGGCGACGGTATTGCAGACCATTCAGCAGTATCAGCCGCAGGTAATTGGCCTGGACGTGTATCGCAACACGCCTCAACCGCCGGGCCGGGCCGCATTGGCGCAGCAGCTAGCCGCGGACAACGTTGTTGCCATTTGGAATGTCGGGAACGAGCCTGAAACGGGAGAAGTGCCCGGCCCGCCCACGATGCCCTGGGAGCGAATAGGATTTAACGACCTGGCGATTGACCCAGACGGGGTGCTGCGGCGCAGTCTGCTGTTTGTGGACAATTCTGAGCGCCCCTACTACTCCTTTGCGCTGCGGGTGGTGCAAAAGTCTCTGGCAGGGGACGCTGCGCTGCTGCGAACTAATGCAGATACCCTCTCCGTAGGGCGGGCTGTGCTGCCTCGCCTAAAGCCCTGGAGCGGTGGGTATCAGAACATTGACAACGGTGGCTACCAAATTTTGACCCGCTACCGCTCGTCCCAGGTGCCAGCGCACCAAGTCACAGTGGAGCAGCTGCTCAGGGGTCAGGTTGACCCAGCCTGGATTCGCGATCGCATCGTGCTGATTGGCACTACAGCAGCTAGCCTCAAGGATGAGTTTTATACGCCTTACAGCGCTGGGCAGCGGCAACAGTTCACCCAGTCTGGCGTAGTAGTGCACGCTCAAATCATCAGTCAGCTGCTCGATGCAACCAGTGGTCAACCGGCCGTCTATTGGTTTTTGCCGCAGTGGGGGGAGTTTGTCTGGTTAATATCGTGGGTAGGGCTGGCGGGAGTGCTGGCCTGGACCGTTCGGCGGCCGTTAGGGCTACTGACGGCAAGCGGTGTGGTGCTGGCGGGGCTTTGGGGGGGGGCAGTCCTTGGCTTAGTCCATTTGGTGTGGCTGCCGGTGTTTGAGCCGACAGTGGGGCTGCTCCTGAGCGGCGGGCTGGTCCTGATGCTCAAGGCGCTGCACCGCAGCACCCACGACTGGATTACCAATCTGCCGGGGCGCGATATGTTTCTGGAGCAGGTGCGGCGGGCGCTGCACAACCAGGAGTCGGATCAGGTCATGGTGGCGTTTCTTGACATCAACCGATTCAAACTGATTAACCAGAGCTTGGGCCACAGCACGGGCGATCGCGTTTTGCAGGTGATGGCTAATCGGCTGCAGCAGACCCTACCGGAGGGCACTCACTTAGCGCGGGTAGGGGGCGACGAGTTTGTCCTCCTGTTTCAGCAGAAGTCTCAAACGGCGGTTGAGGCCAGTCTGGATGAGCTGCAAAAGGCATTAGCAGAGCCGCTCTGCATTAACCAGCACCGCCTGTCGATTACGGCTAGCGTGGGCCTCGCTATTGCTCAAGCCCACACTGGGTCAAAGCCGGAAGACCTGCTGCGCGACGCTCACACAGCCATGTACCGGGCCAAAGCGCTCGATGAGTTTAGCTGCGAGGTCTTTTCTCGGCGGATGCGGGAGGAGGCAGTGCAGCGCCTTCAGCTAGAGAGCCACCTGCTAGAGGCCCTGGATAAGCAGGAGTTTGTGCTTTACTACCAGCCTATTGTGAATTTAGAGGCGGGGCGTATTGCAGGGTTTGAGGCGTTGGTGCGCTGGCAGCACCAGGAGCGGGGCTTTGTCACGCCGGGGGACTTTATCCCGGTGGTGGAGGAAACGGGGCTGATTATTGAGCTGGGCCAGTGGATTTTTCGAGAAGCCTGCCAGCAGCTGCGAAGCTGGCAGCAGCAGGTACCGGACTACCCTCTCAAAATGAGCATTAACCTCTCGCGGCGGCAGTTTATGCAGCCTGATCTGGTGCAGCAAATTGCTGTGGGGCTAGAGGAGAGCGGCATCGCGGGGGAGCAGGTGCAGATGGAGATCACCGAAAGCATGATTATGCGAGATGTAGAGGCCTCGCAGGAGCTGATGCTGAATCTGAAGGCGCTGGGGTTGGCCCTGGCTATTGATGACTTTGGCACTGGCTACTCGTCTCTGAGCTACCTACACCGCTTTCCCACCGATACGCTGAAGATTGACCGCTCCTTTGTCGGCCGCATGGAGCACAGCCAGGAGGACCGGGAGATCGTCCACACCATCATTACTCTGGGTCACAAGCTGAACCTGACGCTGGTCGCGGAGGGCATCGAAACGGCGGAGCAAATGGCGCTGCTGCAGCAGATGGGCTGTCAGTATGGTCAGGGCTACTGGTTCTCCAGACCGGTGACGGCGGAGGATGCGATCGCACTGCTCACCCAGCAGATTCCTCAACCGTAGGAGACAATGGGGCTAAACTCTGGCCCCATTGCTATGACTGCCTATAGCCCTCCCACCGATGAAGGCCTGCGCCAACTGCTGACTACCGCCCGCACCATTGCCGTAGTCGGGCATTCAAACAAGCCAAATCGAGCCAGCTACCAGGTTGCTCAATACCTGCGCCGCGTTGGCTACCAAGTTTATCCAGTGAACCCGGCAGTAAGCTCCATCGACGGTGAGCCCTGCTACGCGTCGCTGGCGGAGGTGCCTGAACCGATTGATATCGTTAACGTGTTTCGCCGCTCCGAATTTTTGCCGGAAGTAACAGAAGAGGCGGTAAAAGCGCAGGCCAAAGCGGTTTGGGCCCAGCTCGATATTCAGCATCTGGCAGCGGTTGAAACAGCAGCGGCAGACGGGCTGGCACTGGTTATGGACAAGTGCATCAAGATCGAGCACGCCCGCTTGGGCATTGCTACCAAGCCAAAGTGAAGCAGAGAACGGAGCGATCCTTATCCAGACTTGCTGATAGGCAGTGTTTACAATAGTTAGCGGCTTCTGCTGCGCAGTCTGACTTGGTCAATCGGTCAGCGCTTATTCTGCCCAGATGCGCTTCCAGCTCTGCTAATCCTTATCTCCATTGATCTTCCTATGATTGTTTCTTCTGGCCTGCTCGAAACCCTGTTTACGGGAGCAAACCTGTTTGTGCTGCCCTTTTGGGCGCTGATGGTGCTGTTGCCCAACCTCAAGCTGACGCGCTGGGTCATGAAGTCTTACCTGCCCTATGCAGCGCTGGCGGGGCTGTACCTGTTCCTCTTTGTCACCAGTCTCAACAATGTTGAGGGCATTGATGCACTTTCTAACCCCAATCTAAAGCTGGCAGACCTGGCGGCGCTGTTTGCGAATCCTCACGTAACGGCGACGGGTTGGGTCCACTACCTGGTGTTTGATCTGTTTGTGGGCCGCTGGATTTACTGGCAAGGGCAGGAGAGCGGCGTTTTCACGCGGCATTCTCTGGCGCTGTGCCTGTTTGCGGGGCCGCTAGGGCTGCTGTCTCACCTGCTGACGGATGCCCTTTGGAAGCGCTTTACCGGAAGCACCGTTGATGCCTCGCCGGAGAGCGCCTAGTTTAAGA
Organism: Trichocoleus sp.; assembly: GCA_036702895.1. Classification (GTDB taxonomy): domain Bacteria; phylum Cyanobacteriota; class Cyanobacteriia; order Phormidesmidales; family Phormidesmidaceae; genus JACVSF01. The sequence continues at coordinate 7,130 of DATNQE010000792.1, forward strand.
ACCCCGGTGTTCTCGAGAAACCGGGGTTCTTTGGTGCCCCAAGGCTACTGAACTTATAGCAGTAGGCGGATTGATGAAGACACGGACGGGGTTCAGGGGTTTCACCCCTGGCTGGGGGGACAGTCCGCGTACCCATTTCTCTCAAACGCTCTAACCAGCTTGACGCAAGCTATAGCTTTGATCTGGCTTTGGCTAAAGCGGCGCTGAACCTGCATCGCAATTTCCGCCCAGGGCATCGACAACAATGCAGGTGTTAGCAACCAGCATGGCCTGCACGTTTTCTGCATCGCTGCCGGGGCCGCCGGGGCCGGCGTCGTAAAGGGGCTGATCGACGACGGTAACGCCTGCATCTCTGGCTACGGTTTCCATCAGGGCTGGGTTGGTGGTGGCTTCGGCAAAGACAGCAGGTACTTTGGCTTCTTTGATTTCTTCCACTAAGGACGTTAGCGTTGAGGCGGAGGGTCTTTCGGCAGTGCTTAGGCCAGAGAGCACGCCGCCGACCTCAAAACCATACGCTTCAGCAAAGTAGCGAAACGCGTCGTGGGTAGTGACCAGGGTGCGGTTGGCGGCAGGCACCGTTGCCGTCTGGGCCTGAATCCAGGCGTCGAGCTGGGCGAATTGGCTGGTTAAGGCCTCGGCGTTTTGGGTGTATTGCTCGGCGTTGTCGGGCGCAATTTCGCTGAGGTGGGCGGCCAGGATAGATGCGATCGCACCGTTGTTGGCCGCGTTCTGCCAGACGTGAGGATCGGGCTGCAGCGCCTCGCCTGCGTCAGCAGCAGCCGTTTCCTCGGCATGGTCGTGCTCGTGGTCATGCTCTGCTTCGCCCTCGTGCTCGTGCTTGTGGCTCGCTGCCATAATTGGTTCTGGTACAGCCTCTTCATAGACAGCGACTTTCGGAGCTGGGTTTGACGTGGCCTTGATTAGCCCGATGACGGAGGGCTCAAACTGGTAGCCGCCATAAAGAATCAGGTCGGCCTCGTCAATCGCAGCTCGATCGGAAGGAGACGGCTTGTAAACGTGGGGGTCCTGGCCGTAGTCGAGGAGGCAGGTGAGATCAATCGAGTCTCCTGCAACCTGCTGCGTCAGATCGCACAGCACCGTATTGGTTGCGACAACGCTAGGTGCGTCTGCTGTGGGTACTTGAGCCGCCTCTTCAGAGGCCTGGTTGCGAGCTGTCCCACCACAACCTAGTAAAGCCAAAGTCAGCACTCCACAGGCTGCTTGCCGGAGACCGAAAGCAGGCTGCTGCGCGAGCCAAAGCGCCTGTTTGGGAAGATTAACCATGGGATTTCCCTACTTCAGAAAGGGGCCTGCTATGATAAATGTGAGAATGATTATCATTGTTGACTATGCTAGAGACCCGGCGGTTATCTGTCAATTACCGAGGTATTCCGGCGCTGCAAGACGTTTCTGTAGCGCTAGAGCCCGGTGAAATGGTCGGGTTGATTGGCCCTAATGGTGCGGGCAAAAGCACACTGATCAAAGCTATTTTGGGTCTGCTGCCCCACCAGGGGCAGGTGCTGTTTCGCGGCG
>DATNQE010000795.1:0-6870 GCA_036702895.1 Trichocoleus sp.
GAGCTTTGCTGGGCCGCTGTGAGTCGGGCAATGCGCTCAGCCCACGGTCCTTTCCAGCCCTGGGCCTGAGCTTCGCGGCATAAACAGACCGCTTCTGCCCACCGACCCTGGCTGGCGCGAATGTGGCTCAAGCGGTCATAGCCAGGATGGCTCGGCAGTGAGTCAGGTAACTGGTGCTGAAGCACCTGGGCGACTTCGGGCGCGATCGCAATCTGCTCATTGCAGGCAGCCACAACAGGCTCTAGATCGGTGGCTTCGCTGCTCGCCTCGATCTGGGCGCTGTAGGCCTGGTGCTTTTGCAGCAGTCTCTGTGCCCAGAGGCTGCTGGCATCCCTGCTGACGGAAACGCTCATAAAGACTTTCGCTGAGACTTTGCTGGGAAAGCGTTAAGGCAATTGCCCGCATCGCTGACCCTACAATAGAAAGTCTTGCTATCGCCTGCCACCTATCTATGAGCTACTTTCGCGCCGCTGTGGAGGCCATGACGGGCTACACGCCTGGTGAACAGCCCAAACCCGGCACCCCCATCATCAAACTCAACACCAACGAAAACCCCTACCCGCCCTCTCCAAAAGCGCTGGAGGTTTTGCGCACCCTAGATAGCGAGTGGCTGCGGCGCTACCCTGATCCCTTTGCCAAAGACTTCTGTCGGGCCGTGAGCGAGGCGTTGGGCGTGCCCACCGAGTGGGTAATCGTCGGCAACGGTAGCGACGAACTGCTCAACGTACTGCTGCGGGCCTGTGCCGAGGGCGCAACGCGGCAGGTGGTCTACCCCATGCCGACCTACGTGCTCTACCGCACGCTCTCGGCTATGCAGCCTGCCCAGGTGGTGGAGGTGCCCTACCCAGAAGACTACCGGCTGCCGATTGGCGAGTTGGCCGCAGCGAGCGGCGCTGTCACGCTGATTGCAACCCCCAACAGTCCTTCGGGCCATGCTGTGCCGCTGGATGATTTACGGCAGCTGGCTCAGCAGGTATCAGGCGTCTTAGCCATTGACGAAGCCTACGTAGATTTTGCTGACTCCTCGGCCTTATCGCTGGTGCAGGAGTTTGAGAATGTGATTGTGCTGCGCACCCTATCGAAGGGATATTCGCTTGCTGGGCTGCGCATGGGGTTTGGTATTGCTCAACCAAGCCTGCTGGCGGGGCTGTTTAAGGTAAAGGACAGCTACAACATTGATGCGATCGCAACCGCCATTGGCACCGCCGCCATGCTGGATCAGCCTTACAAAAATGCCTGTGCCGAGAAAGTCAAAGCCTCCAGGGTGCAGCTTAGGGCAGACCTCAAAAATCTGGGATTTACGGTGCCAGACTCCCAAGGCAATTTCCTTTTGGTCACGCCGCCTGAGGGCAACGCCGAAGCGCTCTACCTGGGACTCAAAGCGCGGGGCATTTTGGTGCGCTACTTCAAGCAGCCGGGGCTAGATGACAAGCTGCGCATCACGGTGGGCACGGACGAGCAGAATCAGATTTTGATTGAGGCGCTGGCTCAGCTTTAGAGGGTGGGTGAGGGCAAAGGGTACAAGGCAAGGGGTACAGGGTCCAAGGGACAGGGTAGAGGGCCAGGTCGGGGAAAATGAGCAGGGTTTTAAGGGGGTGTCAGCAGGCTATAGGTTTCGTTCTCAAACAGGATATAGAGGCCCAACCCTATCAGCACCAGCGGCACCAGCCGATGCCCAAAGCGAGTCAACGGGCCACTGACGGCTGGGTGCTGAACCAGTCCGTAGGCAGCCCCACACCACACCCCCACCAGCCCAAAAAACACGAGCAGCGTTAGCCCTAGCTGCGCCCAGGTTTGCCCGGCAAACAAGGATAGGTAGACGCTGATATTGTCGCCACCGTTAGCGACCCGAATAGCGGCGACGCCGACGGTTTGAGGTGCAAATAGTGCCTCTAGCAGCGGATTGTGAGAAAACTGGTTGGGCCCTTGAGTGACCGTTTGAACTGAGGGTTCTTCCTCAGGCTCCAAGGCAGCTTTCAACCCAATAGCGATCGGGATAAAGCCCAAGAGCCCAATCCAGGGTTTGGGCAGCACCAGCCCCCCTAAAAAACCCGGCAGGCTGAGCAATATCAGCACAGCAAATCCCAGGTACTGACCCAGCCAAATGTGGCGCGATCGCAGCCGCTCCGACGATGGGGCATAGAGCAGAGCCAGCACGACAAGGTCATCAATATTGGTAGCAACAAAAGCCGTCAGCGCCGCAATCAGAGTTTGCAAATGCCCTAATCCCCACAGTCCACTTCAAGCCGCTAATCCAAACTCCTGAATCGCCTTATCTAGCCGCTGGGCGCTGGCCTCATCGCCACGTCTCATACAGCGAGCGCGACCAGTTTCTAATGCCTGCCGAGCCTGAGATTTTTCGCCCTGCATCATTAGCGCCATGGCCAGGGTGTAGTAGGTGTCAGCGTTGTAGGGGTCTTGCCGAATCTGGTTCTCGCAGTCGGCAATGGTTTCCTGGCGCTTGCTCTTGCCCCCTATCACCATGCTCAGCACGTCGCCAACCTGGGCTACGGCAACCGCCCCTGTCTCTATGGTTGGTTCCCCAGCAGACAACCCCAAAAACGTGCTGATACAGGCGACAGTCCTTTCCTCCTTAGCCCGACCCGAGCTGTAGTAGCTTGTGAGGGGTATCCCCTCCCCGCTCTGCAAAACCAAAGCGCTGCGAAAGGTGTCGCCATCGCTGCCGTGCGATCGCTCGACTCGGGCTCCCACGATCTGCCGCAGAGAGTACTGCTGCTGGCGCGGGCCTCCCAACAGGCCTTGGCGGGTAAGCATGAGTTGCCCCAGTGTTTTGTCAAATTCACAGGTGACAATCTTGCCAAACCCAAACAGGATTGCTAAGCCCCCGCCGCCAAAAGCCACCAAAAACAGCAGGCCCCACCAGCGGTTGTCCTGGCGTAGACGCAGATGGGGCTGGTCCGGATTTTGAAGAAACTGATTAATTTGCTTGGCCTGGTCGCTGTAGTGCGTCATCCCCGAACTGTAGACGTCGGTCAGGGGCACACGGCCTTCCTGGGTCAGCATGACCACGCGGTAGGTGTAGCCGCCATCGCTGCTATGGCTAGACTCGACCTCGGCGCCTAGCATCTGGTTCACCGGCAGCGTTTGGGTGTGAGTTTCAATCCAGCTGGAGGAGGTGATCTGGCACTGGGCGCTGGGCAGAGTGCGATCGCACTCCAGCGTGGTTTCTCCTCCTAGGGTCAGCCCCACCGCTAACCCCACCGTAGTAAAAACGCCCCCCATCAGCCAAAGCATCCAGGGAACCTCCCGCAATGTCAGCTGTCTATCGGTCTGTCGAAGTACTTTCATAGCGCTACTGCCCCTTTTTTACCGCAGGAGCCTCTCCCGCATCGCTCCCATAGCTTGGGTCCAGCGCGTCTATTGGTCAGTGGACGCCACCTGCTTTCCTGGGGAATGCTCATGGGAAGTGCTCTTTGAGGAAATGCCTGAAGGAACGCCCTTGAGCAGTGTGCTTAAACGGTGTTCCTTAATAGAGGCTTCCCGCTTAGACTGGTCGATTCCGCAATGAAAACAATCTTGAGGAGGATATCCCTGTTCCGGTCGTTAATTTGCGGCTAAGGGAACTATTTAAATCTGTAAAGCCTCTCTAAAGACTGCCTTCTGACCCTATGGCCTGGGCAACGGGTCTGGTTAACCTGTGACACATTGGGTATGGCCATACCATTACTAATTCCTACGGTGAGGCCCTGTGGCAAACTGCCCCCCAAAGCGAGTACCCTGGCCCTAATGGCCTGACAACGGTACGACCCGGCGCAATCCGGCCCGGCGCAATATGGCCCGGCGCGATATGGCCCAGCACAATACAGCCCGATACGATATGACTCGGCACAATGCTGAGCGGGTGCCAACCTACTATCTACCCAGGTATCTCCTGGCGCTGTTATGGCTTATCTAAAACGTTCTAAAGACAAAACTTCCTTAAGCCGCCATTTCTAAAGCCCCCCAAAAACTAGCCACTCTAAGTCCTAAAGATAGATATCTCTATGTACGACTGCATTATTGTTGGAGCTGGTCCTGCAGGTAGCGCCACGGCCTATCACCTAGCCAAGCAGGGTCATAGCGTACTCCTCCTCGAAAAAGCGACACTGCCGCGCTACAAGCCCTGTAGTGGAGCCGTTTCTCCCAGCGTGGCCCAGTGGTTTGACTTCGACTTTACCCCAGCTATCGATCGCACCCTGCGGCGCGTACGCTACACCTGGAAGCTGGAGGACCCCGTTGAAGCCGAGCTAGAAACCTCAGAACCCATCTGGATGGTGCGGCGAGACGTTTTCGACCACTTTCTGGTGCAGCAGGCCCAAAGCCAGGGGGCTCAGCTCAAAGACAATACCGCCGTTACCGGCATTGAGTTCAAGGGTGACTTCTGGCAGGTCAACACAGCGTCGGGCAGCTTTGAAGGCAGCTACCTGGTGGCCGCTGACGGTGCCAATGGCCCCATGGCCAAGTGGCTGGGCTTTGCTGATCAGGAGCTGCGCCAAGCGGGTGTGCTTGAGGTGCCCACCGCTCAACCTTTGGGAGATAGCGCTGCGATCAACTTCGAGTTTGGCCTGGTTAAAAATGGCTGCATGTGGAGCTTCCCCAAACAGCAGGGCTACTCTATCGGCGTGGGCACCTTTCGGGGCAAGAACCTGAACGAGTTCAAGTCTTACCTGGAGAGCTACGCCCGCTCGTTTGGCGTGGCCTATGACCAGGGCACTGCCTATAGTCACCCGCTGAAGATTTGGGACGGCAACAGGCCGCTGCACAAGGATCGGGCGCTGCTAGTGGGAGAAGCTGCTGCTACCGTCGATCCCCTCACGGCAGAAGGCATTCGGCCCTCTATGGTGAGCGGTGTGAGAGCAGCCGATGCGCTGCACCAGGCCCTCAGCGGCCAGCCGGAGGCTTTGGCTAACTACACCCGCCTGATGCACGAGGAGTGGGGTGCAGATATGCAGTGGGCTCAGCGCATTGCCGGTCTGTTTTACCGAGTGCCCGGCATTGGCTATAAGGTCGGCATCAAGCGGCCCACCGCTACTCAGCGCCTGGGCGAGCTGCTGGCTGGAGACATTCGCTACGCAGACGTCGCTAATCGCGTGATGAAGCGGCTCGGCGGTGGCCTAATTCCCGGTATGGGCGGCTAAGCAACTATTCAGCTGGGCATCTCTAGGATGGGTAAAACAGCGCCGCTCTCCTAAAAACCGACAACCCGGATTGGGTAACAAATAACACTCGTAGGCTAAGACAGTTAGACCTTTAGGTTTGGCCTGTCTTAGCCTTTTGTCTTAACCTCTTTAGGAGGTCAACCGGCTATGATTCCAGCAGGCTTATGCAAGCTAATGGGGCAGCCATGACCAAGATTCTGATTCTGTATTCCACCCTGGGTTCAGGACACATTAGCGCTGCGAAGGCGTTGAGTGATGCATTTCTTCAGCTGCCCGATGTTCAAGTGGCTAGCGAAGACGCCCTGGAATATGCCAGCGCCCTGTATCGTACTGCGGTAACCGAGTCCTACGAGCAGCTCAGTGAACGACTGCCGCAGCTGTATCGAGCCTTTTATGAAGGCAGCGACATCGCCGATTTAGAGCGATCTTTAGATAACAACCAGACCTGGGCCCGGCTAGAGCGGCCTTTCTTTCGCAAGCTGGAAACGCTCATCCACGATGCTGATCCAGATGTGATTGTCTGCGTTCAGCAGATTCCCAGTCGGCTGCTGCATTTGCTGCAGCAGCAGGAGGGGGTCTACAGGACGCAGTATGTTGTCGTGACTGATGCGATCGCACACAGCAGCTGGATTAACAAAGGCGTCAGCGGCTACTTTTTGCCGAATGACCTGAGCAAAAATTTCTTGATCCAACGGGGAGTAGACCCCAAGCTGCTGCACGTCACCGGCATTCCCATTCGGCTCGAGATGATGCAGCCCAACGACCGCACCTCAGCCCGATCGCGACTTAATATTCCTCCAGATAAAAAACTGGTCACCCTTATGGGAGGTGGCCTCAACTCGCGTCGTGTGCGTCAATTGGTCAAGGATCTGCTCGCTTATGGCTGCATGGATGTGCTGGTTGTGGCTGCAGGCCGCAACGACACCCTGCTCGACTCGCTCGACGAAATCGACAGCACCGACAAAGTCATGCTGCAGAAGGTGGGGATGATCGACTACATCGACGACCTCATCGTTTCTAGCGACTTGGTTATCACTAAGGCCGGCGGGCTCATCATTAGCGAGATTTTAGCTAGAGGAACGCCGATGGTGATTGTCGACCCTATTCCGGGGCAGGAGGAGCAAAACGCGGATGTGATCGCCGCGGCGGGGGCGGGAGTACAGCTGCGGCTGCTGGAAATGGTTGCCCCCGCTGTAGAGTACCTGCTAACTCACCCCGGGCGGCTGGCCGATATGCACGAGCGAGCCTTGCGCCTGGGTCAACCTCGGGCGGCGCTGTCCATCGCTGAGCACATCCTGGCCCACTGGCGAGAAGATTCTCTGCACGCCAAAGATGTCACTCCCCACGCCGATGCCCATGCCGACTGATTTTGCCGCTTCCCCAAACTCAAACCCAGACTCAAATACAGCTCCTTTTTTGTGGGGCGTTTCGACCTCGGGCTACCAGCATGAGGGGGGCTACAACGGCCCCGGCCAACCGCAAAACAACTGGGCCACTTGGGAGCAGGCCGAACGTGTAGAGAAAACGGGGGATGCCGCCCTATTTTGGCAGCACTACGGAGAAGATTTTCAGGCTTGCCGAGAAATGGGGCTCAACGGCTTTCGCCTCAGCATTGAGTGGGCCAGGGTGCAGCCGACAACTTTGGCAAAGCGGGGGGCGCCGCCGCCCTTTGATGAGGAAGCGCTGCGGGGGTATTGCGATCGCATTGCCG
>DATNQE010000452.1:0-6939 GCA_036702895.1 Trichocoleus sp.
GATGGGGCTGATTTCTTCGGCATCGGTCGTAGTTGCTAATTCTCCAGCTTCAGCTGCGCGACAAGCTCAACCGCGCTATGACTCCTGTATGGTTTTCTTTTCTGAGAGTTAATCTGCGATGACAACCCTGACTGTTTACGGTACGCCCATTAGCACTTACGTTCGCACCGTTCGCCTGCTGCTAGAGGAGGTGGGGGCAGACTACAGCCTCAATAGCGTAGGTATTTTTAATGGCGACACAGAAGACCCAGACTACCGGGCCAAGCACCCCTTTGGTAAGGTGCCTACCCTGGAGGCTGATGGGGCAGTAATCTACGAAACCGTTGCCATTACCGACTACCTGGATACGGCTGTCGCCGGTGGCCGGTTTACGCCGTCTGACCCACTGCTGCGGGCTCGGATGCGCCAGATTATGGCAATCATCGACAGCTACCTCTATTCCAAAGCGATCTCAACTATTGTTATCCAACGCCTGATCGTGCCTAGCCAAGGGGGCACTCCCGATGAGCAGAAGGTGCAGGATGCCGTCGGCCCTGCAAAAACGGCGGTAGAAGCCATTGAGGCGGTCACCATGGGAGAACCTTACTTACTGGGTAGCGAACTGACCCTGGCTGATTTTCACCTCATTCCGGTTTTTGTATATCTGTCAAAAACGCCTGAGTTTGAGACCATCATGGCTGGGGCGCCCAAGCTCCGCACCTGGTGGGATCAAGCGCAGGCATTGCCCCTGGTGCAGAAGGTGTGCAGCTAAGCGGGTCTAGCTCAGACCGAGGCGTGTAGCTATCCCATCATTAATGAGAACGCAAGCTTCTAAGCAGGAGCTTGCGTTCTTAGTCTTGCCTTCCCGGTGGTTCACACTTGCCGATAGCTTGCGTCGAGCGAGTTGGGATGCCTGGGAAAAATGGGGATGTGGGGGCTGTGTCCTCAGCCAGGATCACCCTTGCACCCCGTTTCCTAATCAATCCGTTTACTGCTTACTAGTTCAGTGTTCTAGGCCGGGCAGCTGCAGCCGTAAGCCAGTGGAGCTTAGGCTTGGCGGGTTGCCTTTCGGAGCCCAGGAGCTGTCCTTGAGCCATTGACTCTATTCAATGTCTTTGAACCTATCCATTTATTTGGGCTAAGTTTACTGATATCTTAGTAAAGAGGCTCTATTTAATCTTTTCGTAACAAATTTCAGAAGCCTAAAAAGGACTTTTTGGACTGAAACAGCAGTAAGGCAGCTCTATTGGAGTTCGCCAGCAGTCTTCTCTCCCTGGAGGGATCCTGACTCCTGTGTAGGATGGAGATTACTCCTTATTTAATAGAGAGATCTGTTTAACAAAGATTTGCTCTCAAAGAATTCGCTGGCGCTCGTTAGGTACCCAAAGCATGACGGCTGTAACCACTAAACCTGCAACTCCTGCCTTCTGCGAAGGCATCCAGCACTTTGGCGAGTCCCTGCCAGAGTTTGACTCCTACGGCCAGGCTCCGGCCATTGCTGAGGGGGCAACTGCGATCGCATCTCCTAGCGACCCGGCAGCTGTTTATCAAACGCTGCTAGCGGCCGACGCTTTGCGCTACCTAACGCTGCAAATGACTGCCAGCAAAGAGTCGGGCCACCCTGGCGGGTTTGCCAGCGTAGCCGAGGCCATTGCTGCCCTAGTAATGCTGGGCTACAAGAACCTTACGACTGAGGTTGGCCACCATGCTCCCGGCTTCTACAGCAACGTCTTTCTAGATCGGTCTCTAGAAGATATGGGAATCGAGACGGTGCAGCAGCTGTGCGATCGCTTCCGCGAAACGCATGGTCTGCTCGGTCACCTCTCGGGGCAGATACCGGGTTTGCTCAGTCCTGCCGGGCCGTTGGGTCAGGGGCAACACTTCGCTATGGCAGGGGCCAAACTGCACCCGGGCACGCTGTTTCCGGTCACTATCGGCGACGGCGGTTTGGGCGAGCCCTACATCATGAGCAGCTTTGCTCACTTCAATACGGCTTACCCCAGCGCCACTAATTTCCTGCCCATTCTGGTGTGGAATGGCTATTCCCAGGAACATCACAGTATGGTCTCGACCAAGACCAACGAGGAGATGATCGCCTACTGGACAGGCAACGGCTTCAAGGAAGTCATCCTGGTAAATGCCAAAGATTATGACGATGCCGATCAGCCTGGAGACTATGTCGATAGCACCGCTTTCTCCTTCAAGCAGCGCCTAGCCTTTACTCAGGCCGTACTCGAAGCCACTGATAGAGCGGCTAAGTTGGCCTTAGGGGGCACCCTGACGGCACTGATCATCAAGCAGCTCAAGGGTGCGGGAGTGCACAAGCGCGGTGCCCAGTCTCACAACCTGTACCCCGGCGATAGCCTCAGCCGGGATTACATTGTCAATGCGCTAACGACCCGCGCTCTGCCGCCTGCTGCCTGGGCCTTAGTGCGTACTAACTACGAGCGATCGATGGGTGGCCCCGCTGCTAAAACGGCTGTCACCGAATCAGTCTTGTCTCTGCCGGATCTGGGCACCTTGCCTTTGGAAGAGTTTCCCTCAGGTGGCGATAAGAAGGTGGCGACTACGGTCATGGGCGTGTTGGTAGGCTACGTCGGCCAAAAGGACCCCCAGTTTGTTGTGACTAATGCCGACGGTAATGCAGCCTCTGGCATCAACAACATCAACCAGGCGCTCAAGATCATTCACCCAATTGCCGACGACACCTATTACCAAGGGCCAAGCGGTCAGGTCTATGAACCTCTCAGTGAGGACGCCTGCGCCGGATTGGCTGTAGCTCAAGCGCTTTTCGGCGCCCGTACCCTCTGGTGTTCCTATGAATCTTTTGCCATCAATGGCCTGCCCATCTGGCAGACGGTGACGCAGGCTATGGCCGAGCTGCGCCGGCCTACGCCCTCCACCATCACGTTGTTCACAGCGGGTGCCCTGGAGCAGGGCCGTAACGGCTGGACGCACCAGCGGCCCGAGATCGAAAACTACTTCGCTGCCATGATGCGCAACGGCAACGTATTCCCGCTCTTTCCCACCGATGCCAACAGCATTCAGGTTTGCTACGAGTGGGCCCTTAGCACCCGCAACAAAGGTATTACTATCACGGCCAGCAAGTCGGCGCTGCCTGTCTACACTACCTTTGACCAAGCTCGTCAGGCGCTTCGCGATGGGGGTGTGGAGCTACAGGCCACTCCCGGCAGCAAAACGGTTACTTTCGCCGTCATTGGCGATATGACCCTGGCTCCTGTTTTTGAAGCAACTCAGCAGCTGGCAGACGCAGGCATTGGCAGCCGTGTTGTGTCGGTGGTCAACCCCCGTCGGCTTTACCGGCCTACCGATGTCGCTTGGGATATGTGCTCTGAGGCCGACGGCGACTTTCTAGACGATGCTGGGTTTGAGCGGCTCTTTGGGGGCGATGTGTTAATCGGGGTGACGGGTGGCACATCGGCCATGCTCGAGCCAATTATGCTGCGTAGCTCCCTGCCGCGCGATGTGTTTGCCTGGAAGCGCGGAGAGACTACCGCAACTCCGGCTCAAATTATGGCGCTTAACGGCATTACGGCAGAAAACTTTGTTAGCCGAGCTAAGGTGCTGCTGGGCAATTAGCGCTCGGTTTATGCTTCCAAAGTCGGCCTAACAAAGCGTTTGCTTTTGCTATTGATGGGGCCACAGCAAATCTGCTGTGGCCCCGTTGCGCATTTCGGCTCTGGGCTTGCCTATGCCTGCTAAAACTTGTGGTCTACAGGTGACATCTTTACGGTGATCGAGCGTCTTGCCGTTCTGCCGGGAAGGGTGAAATTATTTTTGGGATTGTAGTACTCTTGTTCTATTGTCGCTATACTGAAGCCACCTCAGCCTATATTTTGTGAGGCGCTCCTTGGGTTGCTTCCCTATTTCTCTCCTCCTGAGTGCTGCTTGCGATAAGTCCACTGCCCTCATCTAAATCAGCCCTCCTACGATAGAGATGCCTTAGGCGTGTTGAGGTTTGGGGTATGCACTAGGCGTTGTACGGCTCTAGCCCCTTCTATACCTAAAGGGCGGTTTTTCTATTAGGAGAGCGTAATTGAGGGAGGCTGCAATGACTGGTTAGCGGGCTTTAACCCCGATTTCTTAACATTTTTCACTATTATTAATCTTTTCTTTTGATTGTCGCGGGCTTTTGTTTCACTGGATGCAACAGGGTAAAGATTGCTAGCCTATGCTTAGAGCTATTTAGGACGCTCCCTCCAGGGGATTAGGTATTTATGTTGATTCCCCAGTAGCTTTCATAAATGTTACAGTTGTTCACAAAGCTCGTTACAAATCAATATTTAAAAGCATGGAAACCTTGTTAGAAAGCCTTGTGGGATTAGTGATCGTGGTAGGTCTGGGCGCGATCGCACGGCAGGCCGAAGAAGAGGCTGAGTCAGCTCCAGCGCTAGTTCCTATCCCGGTTAAGCAACCTCGTAGGCCACACTAAGGTTCAAGATTCGTAGGTTTAAGCGTCTGGTTTAGTTCGACTACGCTGCGTCAAGGGCATCTGTAGGGGAGCTGTTTTCAACTTAGGTGGACGGGTTATGAGAACTGCACAAAATTCAACGGACCTAGTCCGTACCTATTTAAAAGAGATCGGGCGTGTCCCTTTGCTGACCCACGAAGAGGAAATCCTGTACGGCAAGCAGGTGCAGCAGCTTGCCGCGCTAGAGGCAAAGCGGCAGAACCTTGAGGAGGAGCTAGGGCGCGAGCCAACATCGGCAGAGTGGGCAGCCGTGGCCTCCGTGTCTGAAGCTGATTTGAACCGGGCCGTTCGAGCCGGGCAGATAGCCAAACGCAAGATGGTAGAAGCTAACCTACGCCTGGTGGTGTCTGTCGCTAAGAAGTACATCAAGCGCAATGTCGATCTGCTTGACCTGATTCAGGAAGGCACCATTGGCATGCAGCGGGGAGTCGAGAAGTTTGACCCGACTAAGGGCTACCGCTTCTCCACCTATGCGTACTGGTGGATTCGGCAGGCAATTACCCGTGCGATCGCAGAAAAAAGCCGCACCATTCGACTGCCCATTCACATTACCGAGAAGCTTAATAAGCTCAAGAAAGCGCAGCGACAGCTGGCTCAGGATTTAGGCCGAGCCGCCACGATTGCTGAGCTGGCAGAAGAAGTTGAACTCACCCCTAAGCAGGTGCGGGACTTTCTAGAGAAATCTCGCACGCCCCTCTCCCTTGACCTCAAAGTTGGCGATAACCAGGACACTGAGCTGGGTGAGCTGCTAGAGGATATGGGCCAATCACCTGAAGAGTTTGCCACCCAAACCTCTCTGCGCCAGGATCTAGAGATGTTGATGGCAGACCTCACGCCTCAGCAGCGGGAGGTAATCTCTATGAGGTTCGGTCTGGCCGACGGCCAAATGATGACTCTAGCTAAAATTGGCGATCAGCTGCGCATCAGTCGTGAGCGAGTGCGCCAGATTGAGCGGGAAGCGCTGCTCAAGCTGCGCAAGCGGCAAGCGTCCATTCGTGAGTACCTAGCTAGCTAACTTGGTCGGCTACAGCGGTAGCCCACTGAAGGTAGGGCGGGGTGCAGGGGTTCCACCCCTGGCTGGGGGCAAAGCCCTCACACTCCCCAGAATTAATTTAGGTGTCCTAAGCAATGTGGCGACAGCTGTAACAGTAAATAGCCCGTACAGTAAATAGCCCGTAGCGAGAAAGACAAATACTAAAAAGCGCCTGGCACTGTCAGGCGCTTTGACTATTGTGGAGAAACGACTATTGCTCAGGTGCCACTGCTAAGCGCTAGGGCTGCTCTACAAACTCCACGTCGCCTTCATGCGTAGACTCTGGGTCTACGTCATCAACATCGGTGTTCCAAGGTGCAGAAGCTACATCGGACAGGGTTCCAGAGGTGGCCTCAATCGCGGATGCAGCTGTTGCCTCAGTGGGTTCAACGCGCTTAGAGAAACCCCATATAAAGAGCACCGCAATAAAGGAAATCATGATCCACTCAGGTGGCACCCAGCTTTCGTTGATTACCCGCAGCAGTAGGCGCACGCCAACGAAGGCTACGGTAATAAAGCCGGCATCCTCCAGGTGTTCGTATTCATCCAGCCAGCGGATGAAGAGCCCCGCCATAAAGCGCAGGGTGATAACCCCAATCATGCCGCCCAGGAGAACGACAACAATTTCGCGGGATATAGCAATAGCTGTAGTAACGCTATCTAGGGAAAAGGCCAGATCGGTGAAAGCAATAACGGGGATTGCTTGCCAGAGCGAAGCGAAGCGGGGGCCGTGGTGTTGATGCTCTTCATCTTCCTTAGAGGCAAAGTGCTGATACACCAGCCAAAGCAGATAGGAAGCTCCCATCACCTCAAACTGCCAGTACTGCAACACCCATCTAGCAGTTAAAATCAGGCAGACTCGTAGCAAAAACGCCACGACCAGTCCAATGTTGAGGGCGCGGCGCTGGAGCTTTTCCGTCTCCAATCCTTGGGCAATGGCTGCCAGTGCGATCGCATTGTCTGCTGATAAAATCGCTTCTAGCGCGATTAACACGGGTAGCAGCAGCAGGGTATCTACCCCAAAATTGTTGGAAAGTTCGAGCAGTCGATCCAGCATCACTTGGGTCCTACAGTCCCTCGGCTAATTATCTTAATCGCTTCTCCCAGGGGGCGCCACGACGCCAGCAGGGCGGTTTTAGAATGAAGCCCCACTTTGGCCCCACTCTTGACTATACCTGGAGCTAAACTTGGGGCTAGTGGTCAAAGGCTAGGCGTTAGAGCTTGGGGTTTGGCCAGTTGACGAGTGGGCTGTTACCCTGTGTACCTAGAATAGATCGGATAGTCCTTTGCTCGCAGAAGGCCAAGCAAGCCGTTGTGTCTACTTCTCTCCTTCATGAGTTGCGCCAGCAACATCCTACGGCTGCCCTGACTACAGACCTGCTGATGGTCCACGACAATCATTACGTGGTTAAGGCCCAGATCCAGGCAGAAGATA
>DATNQE010000470.1:0-2081 GCA_036702895.1 Trichocoleus sp.
TTGGGCCTGTCCGTTGACCGCTTCTGTCCAGTTGAGGTTCTGCTGGCGAGCGGCCTGCACAATCGCCTCCCCAATGGGATGCTCAGACAGGCTTTCCAGGGCCGCTGCAACCTGAAGTAACGGCTGCGTGGACTGCTCAACCGCCAGCATATCCACCACCTGAAGTCTGCCCGTTGTCAGCGTTCCGGTTTTGTCGAATGCGATCGCACGCACTCGCCCAATCCGCTCTAGCTGCGCCCCATTCTTAAACAAAATCCCCCGCCGCGCCCCGTTTGCAATGCCCGACAGCAGCGCAGGCATAATCGATGCCATCAGGGCACAGGGCGACGCTACCACCAGAAAAATCAGAGCCCGGTAAATGGTTTGCTCCCAGCTCCAACCCAGCAAAAAGGGCGGCAGCACGCCCAGCAAAATCCCCGCAATCACAATAACCTTGGCATAACCCCGCTCAAAGCGCTCGATAAACTGCTGCGAAGGCGGTGCCTCAGTTTGGGCCTGCTGCACCAGGCGAATAACCCGTTGAATCAAGCTGCTTTCAGGTGGCTGGTGAATTTTTAGCCGCAGAGCCCCGCTGCCGTTAATCGTGCCTGCAAAGACTTCATTGCCGATGGTCTTTTCCACCGGAATGGACTCCCCCGTAATCGGTGCCTGGTTCAAAGTGCTAACCCCTTCAATCACCAGCCCATCGGTTGGCACCAGTTCTCCCGGCTTGACCAAAACCTGATCACCAATGACGAGTGCTGAAATCGGCACAGATTGCTCCTGCCCCTGTCTAATCACCCGCGCGGTCTCCGTGGTCAAACTCATCAGCCCGCGAATACTGCGTTCCGTTCGCTGCATCGCGTAGCCCTCCAACACCCCGCTGATGGCAAAGATCAGGATTAAAACCGCCCCATCCACAATCATGAAATACTCTCGCCGCCACAGCCCCAGACTAGCCGCCCCTAGCGCTGCCACAATCATGAGCAGGTCTACGTCTAGCTCTTTCTCCTTAAACAGGGTTGTCAAGCCCTCACGCGCACTCTCAAACCCACCGATTACATAAGCCGCTGTCAGAATGAACAGAGCCACTCCAACCCAGCCGAAATTGAGCGATTGCCAACCTAGAAGCACCAGGATTGCACAGGTGAGGGCTGCGATCGCATCCGGGTGAGCCTTTAGCAGGCTGGAAAACCGAGGAGTAGATAGGTTTGCAGAAACCATACTGAGACCCTGAAGTAGATACCCTCTCACCCTAAACATTGACATTAGTGTCAATGTCAATGTTTTGAGTAAGCTAGAGGGATGAAGGCTCAATACTTGACAATCAAAGAACTCACGGATGCGGTTGGCGGTAACGTCACCCCTCGCATGGTGCGGCACTACCACACCTTGGGACTGCTCCCGCCCGTGCAGCGCTCTGAGGGCAACTACCGCCTTTACACCCACCAGGACGTGCAGCGGCTACAGCGGGTAATTGCCCTAAAGCAGCAGGGGTTTCAGCTATCGCACATTCGCCAGCTGTTGGACAGCCACTCGGATGAATTCGTGAGCCCAGCCCTGATGGCTCAGTTGCAGCAGCAATATCGTTCTGTCATTCAGCAAATTACTCGTTTGCGACAGACGGCTTCTGCGTTAGAGGGGCTTTTAGGGCGCGACCAGGATTGCCAGACCACCCAAGCCGAGGCTCTAGCTCAACTGAAGCAGCTAGATGTCGATGCCCAGGAGGGTTTAGATAAGCTAGACCAGCTCTGGTCGAACCTAGATGCTGCGACAACAGCACATCCAGAGGCATTTCAAGAGTCCTTGCAGCGCCTGCTTCCTGACTTGTCTCACTACTCTGAAATCACGGTTCACTTACTGCATCAGCTAGTGCTAGCTTGTGGCGATGTCAGTCTAATCAACTTTGTTCGCTTGAGCCCAGGTGCGGTTGCAGTTGCACGGGACGCGCTGAAAGCACAGTGTTCCATTGTGACAGACTTACCAACCGTTGCCGCCACGCTCGATCTCACTCGATTAGCTCATCTAGGATGCCCCGTTGAATCTCTGATTGATGACCCTCACATTACAGGAGTCAGTGAAGCAGAACAGGCATTTTGCGA
>DATNQE010000478.1:0-3251 GCA_036702895.1 Trichocoleus sp.
GATGGGGCAGTTTTTAGCAGACCCAGAGGGCCTGGAGGGTCACGAAGGGCGCTTCCAGGGATTGGGTATGTTTCCCCTGCGCACCGTCATCACCCAGCAAAAAATTGCTCGCCAGCGCACCGTGAGCTCCCGCTTTCCGCAGGAGGGCCTGCCGGTGTCAGGCTACGAGCTGCACCAGGGCCGAACCCAACTCATTCTTTCTGAAGGGCAGGATGAAAACGGCACCAAGTTTGAGTTTCTGTTCGACGATCGCAGCCTAGGCGTAGTCGATAACTCCCTGTCGCTTTGGGGCACCTACCTGCACGGCATTTTTGACAACGGTCCGTGGCGACGCGCCTGGCTCAACCGCCTGCGCCAGCAGCGAGGCCTGGGCTCCCTGCCCACCGGCATTCCCAACTACCGAGAGCAGCGGGAGGCTATGCTTAACACGCTGGCCGATGCGATTGAGTCACATCTCAATCTGGCTCCGCTGCTGGACTAGGAAAAGCACCAGGTTTGGGGCTTAGGAACTTGGCCGTAAGACCTAGGACATTGGCTTAACAACGCGTGCTTCGCAGGGTCACTGTGGGAAGCACGGGTTCTGCCTTGACCTGTTGTAGGCCCCCACAGGATTTGCGCTACAGGAGACGATTTAGCTCCTGCACCAGCGGGTGGTCTGCCCGATGTTTAATGCGAATATAGGCGGCGGCAATTTCATCAGCTGTCTGCTCCTCTACCTGCGCTGCCTGGTCTCGAGACGGGTAGGGACAGTAGAGGTTAGGGCTGGTGCTGGGCTGCAGGAGTGTGTTGGTAAGGTCCCACAGTAGAGCGGCATCGAGAGGGACCTTACCCTGATCGGTGTCTAGAGCAGCAATCAGCTTGGTATGGACCTTGTGACGAATCAGCATCCTTACGGGATACGCACCATTGGTGGACTGCATATCAGGGAATGGATAAACGGCTACAGAACCGGCGACCAGGCCCAGCATTTCCGTAGAAACACGGTGCCCAAATAGCGGTTCTGCTCAGGAATTATTAAAAGTGCATTCTAACTTTTGAGTCAGACTGCTGGGGTGTTCATTATGGAACGTAAAGCTCTGGAGCGCTGCTGTTTAAGGTTTCCCAGGAGAAGCTCATTTACCGCTAGCGCCACCGCTGCACCTAAAGAGCGCACACCCCCACCGGTGTCTCTTTTATTACTTGAGGCTTGGGAGGGAGACCAAAAGTACCCACAGGGGTGATGTACTTTGCCTGGTGCCCGGGGCATTCTGAGGAAACAGCAGACGGCGCGGGCAGACAGAATGCACTCATGGGAAATAGAAAAAAGTTTATAGGAGCCCAACCTAGGGCGCTGAGCGCTGACAAGGCAGTGGGGCAACTTCGCCGGGCCTGTCGGTTGGTGAATCGCAGCGCTGCTAAAGGCGGTTTTCTGGGAGAGGATTGGACAACTGTGTCCGCCACAGCAGCCGAGCAGTTGTTTGACCAGCTGCAGGAGCAAATGCTGGCTGAACAATTTGCGCTGTCTGCAGCTCCCCTGGCTTTGCCTACAGGCTTTGATTTAGAACCTCCCACCGCTTTACTAAGCTTTTTGGGGCCAGTAGGGGGACTAGGCACTCACTTTGAGATTCAGCCGGAGGTGCTGGCGGTGCGGCTCAAGCCCCTCGGACCAGGAGTTGTGCCGGCAGCGGCAAAGGCCACCGCGCTAGGCCGAGGCGTGCCGTTTGCGATCGCAGTTCGCTTCCGGATGCTCTCTCTAAAGCCGGGGCCACTAGCAACCCCATTGGTGGCATCAGTCCAGTTTTGTGCCCGCCACCAGAGCACTCAAGAAGACATTGCCCTGGGCCAAACCCAGGTAAAAGTGCATCGGCTGGGAGCAGAGCAAGCGGTAGAGTCGGCGGCTCTGCGGCTCCACTATCCTGGCACCTATCAGCTACAGGTTGCAGTGACCTTAGTGGGCACGTCTCAAAGTGCTCCAATGTCCATGCAATCAGCCGCGAAAGAAACCCGTCTGATCGAAATTGTTTGATCCCAAGTTTGGCGGAGACTGCTGAGCGAAGTACAGTCGTGAGTTAAGCGGCGGTTCAAGGTCAACACTGGGTGCGGTAGGCTATGGTTGCTACTCTGGCCTTAGTGCCAGGTTCGCCCGTGAACGCCATGTCTGATCTACCCCAACCGCCTTTTACCCCGAGTACCCATCCCATTTCCTCAGCTCCGGCCACGTTAGGCGCTACCCCTTCGGCGTCGGTCACCTTAGCAGTTTTGGGGGCGGGAGCCTGGGGCACAGCGTTAGCCCAGCTGGCTAGGGACAATGGCCACACCGTAAGGCTCTGGTCACGACAGGGAGACTTGAGCTTGGCAGCAGCCGTGGCCGGAGCCGAAGTTGTATTTTCGGTCATCCCCATGAAGGGTGTGCCGCAGTTAGTAGAGCAGCTAACGACCCTAAATCTGCCCACCGGGACCATTTTGGGCACAGCCACCAAAGGCCTAGACCCGGCGACAACCCTTACGCCCTCTCGCATCTTGCGGCAGGCGTTTCCCCAGCATTCGATCGTGGTGCTTTCTGGGCCAAACCTCTCTAAGGAAATTGAGGTAGGGCTGCCGGCTGCCACGGTAATTGCCAGTCAGTCCGCCGTGGCCGCAGAAACGGTACAGCGGCTCTTTGCCTCAGACCACTTCCGCGCCTACAGCAGCGATGACCCGCTGGGCGCTGAGTTGGGGGGCACGCTGAAGAACGTGATTGCGATCGCAGTGGGCGTCTGCGATGGTCTTAATTTGGGCTATAACGCCCGCGCCGCCCTAATTACCCGCGCCCTGCCGGAGGTAATTCGCATCGGCACTCACCTGGGCGGCCAGCCCGAAACCTTCTTTGGCCTGTCGGGCCTGGGCGATATGCTGGCAACCTGCACTAGCCCCCTGAGCCGCAACTACCGGGTGGGCTATCAACTGGCCCAAGGCAAACCCCTAGAGCAAATCCTGACCGATTTGGGCAGCACCGCCGAAGGGGTCAACACGGCCCACGTGCTGATGGAAATTGCCCAGCGGGAGAAAATCTACACCCCTATTTCCTTTCAGGTTCACCGCCTGCTGTTGGGCGAGATTACGCCTCAAGCAGCGGTTGGGGCGCTGATGGCCGGAGCGCTCAAGCCCGAAGCAATTAAGCTGCCTTAAGAAAGGGAGTCGGGTTGGCAACACTTACGAAAACGGCCGTAGTAAGTTCTCTGCCCTCAGCGACGTGCGGCGATACCCGCAGCGCAATGGTCAAAGATGGGCTC
>DATNQE010000483.1:0-3428 GCA_036702895.1 Trichocoleus sp.
CCATCAGTCTCGGAGCCACTAGGACGTTTAGGGTTAGGCCCAACGGTAAGGGCCAGCAATCAACTGCGTGGCAGCTGCAGCATGGCGATTTAATTGTGATGCTGCCGGGCTGCCAGGAGGGCTTTAAGCACTGCATTTGCAAAACATCTGAACCCGTTGGGCTGCGGGTCAACTGGACATTTAGACCACATATTTAGGGGTGGGAATGGTTACCGCGATTGATAATTTTTGCGGAGCGGGCGGCAGCACCTGTGGGCTTAAGCAAGCTGGCATTCAGGTAGTCCACGCCGCAAATCACTGGGCCAAAGCGATTGAAACACACAATACGAATCACCCGGAGGTGGATCATTCGTGTGTTGACTTGCACGTTGCCGATCCTCGTTATTTCCCTAAAACAGAGGCGGCCTGGTTCAGTATTGAATGCACCACTTATTCGCCTGCTGGCGGGCGTAAGCGGCGCAACCCTGGGCAGCTCCACCTATGGGAGAAGAAAGCCCCAGACCCATCCACTGAGCGCAGCCGTATGGGCGCTTGGGATGTGACTAGGTTTTCTGAATACCATCGCTATCAATGCGTCTTGGTCGAAAATGTCGTGGAGTTTTTGGAATGGGAGCTTTACGACGTTTGGCTGCAGGCTATGCACAAATTGGGGTATGAGCATCAACTAGTCTGCTTCAACTCCCAATTTGCTGGCGTGCCCCAGAGCCGCGATCGCATCTATGTTGTTTTTCATCGGCGGGGCAATCGTAAGCCGAACGTTGATTTCAAGCCCCGAGCCCATTGCCCAGAGCACGGCGAAATTTATGCTGTCCAGGCATGGAAAAACCCGCTTAGGCGGCGAGGCAAGTACGGCAAGCGAAACCAGTATGTTTACCGCTGCCCTGCCTGCGCTGTTGAGGTGGCACCTTATCGGCGGCCAGCTCGACAGGCTATTGACTGGAGCCTACCAACGGTCAAGATTTGCGATCGCGAAACTCAGGGCCTGCCGCCTCTGTCAGCCAACACCCTCCGGCGGATTGAGCGAGGGCTGCAGCGCTTTTTTGGTGCCCCATTTGTTCAAAGCAACAGATCCGATAATGTCCCAACCGGGCTGGGTGATCCTGTTCACACCATCACAGCCAGCGGTCAGAGCTGGCTAGCCCACCCTTTTATTGATACAGCCCGCGCTCACAACAATGCCACTAGTGCTGATGAGCCATCGCCGACGATAACAACCGGGCGGCATCTATCGGTCATACATCCCCCAGGGTTTTTGGTGCATCGAGGCTACAGCACATCTCCTGAGTACGACAGAGCACTATCTGTAGACGAGCCAGCCCCCACCCAGACCACTAGCCCAAAGCTGTTTTTGGCTCAGCCTTTTTTATCGGCCTACCACGGTGGGCGGGACGCTGTTCAGGGGGTTGATGAACCTATCTGGACAATTGCCACCAACAATCAATTTGGGTTGGTCAAGCCGCCAGCATTCATTTCCAGCTACTACGGCAACGGCGGCGAATCTCTGGTGATTGAGCCATCTCCAACGATGCGCACTACTCAGGGTCATGCGCTGATTGAACCCGATTGGCAGACCGCAGTTGAGGAATGCGGCTATCGGATGATTCAACCTCACGAAGCTAAGCAGCTGATGGGGTTTGACCAGAATTACGTTTTGCTTGGCAACAAAGGAGAGCAGTTCAAACAGGCGGGCAACGCAGTGACCCCGCCAGTTGCCGAGCTTTTAGGGCGAGCAGTTATTGAGTCTTTAAGTTAATGGAAAGCAACGCTATGAATCAGAATTTGATCGTCATTGACACCGAAATTGCCAACCCTATCGCCTCTGACTGGCTAGTTAAGAAGCATCCCAAAATTACCCAGTGGGCCAAAGACTGGAACGATTTTGAGGGCATGGGCCTAGCCTGCGCGTGCGTTTGGGACTACCGGCAGCAGCGGTTTCAGGTTTTTGCAGATAACCTGCCCAACCGATACCCCATTGCTGATTTAGCAGACTACCTGAAAGGCAAAACGGTGGTGGCTTTTAAGGGCGATTTTGACAGTGCCTTGCTGGCTGCCAACGGTGTTAAGTGCACAGTTGACTATGACCTGTTGATGGAAATCCGCGTTGCCGCTGGCCTGCCTGCCGAATGGAGCCCTGAAGAGAAGGGGCTAGCGATGTCTTACAAGCTCGATACCATGGCCTGGGTCAACCTGGGGCATGGTGCTTGGGGCAGTGGGGCCGATTGCCCAATAGATTGGCAGTACGGCAAAAAGCCCCAAGTAATTGCCAAGTGCATCAGCGATGTTGCAATCACGCGGGATCTGTTTGACCGGCGCACGCGCCTGGTTGACCCAAACACGGGCGACTGTCTGAACCTGCCGATCAGCCCGGTGGCAACCATCGTGAAGTTTTGAGCAAAGGTGCAATCTCATGAGGATATTAACTTTGTGGCAACCTTGGGCCAGCCTGATCGCGGCAGGCCTCAAGCGCTGCGAAACCCGCAGCTGGAGAACTGATTACCGTGGTCCGCTGGTGATTCATGCGGCAAAACGACCTATGAAGTATCCAGATATGGCTACTTGGATTGAGGCGGTGATTTTGGCCGAGGAAGCCGAAAAGTTTGACGACCAGAGCATAGTACCTCTTGTGAGCGAGCTACCTTACGGCGCGGTGGTTGCGATCGCAGACTTAGCCGGCTGCTTCAAAATGGTTCACGCAACCGATGCCAGCGCCGTGGGCAAAAACGAGATTCTGATCGGCCAGCAGAGCGTTTTGGAGCGTGCTGTTGGCGACTGGAGCGCGGGCCGTTTTGCCTGGCAGCTCGAGAACATCAAAGCACTTGAGCCTATTCTTTGGAAGGGTGGGCAAGGCCTGCGAGATGTGCTGCCCGAGCTGAAAGATCTAGTGCTGGCGCAAGTGGGGGCCCAATCCGATGAATGATTTTGAAAACCTGGCTGCAATTTTTGCTGACCCAGATGTTAACTACGCTTTGAACGGGCTGCGAAGTGCGGTTATTGCAGCTGCTGAAAGGCAGGGCTTTAGCGCAGTGCTGGCCGCCAGCGCCTATGACAGCGGCTACCCTCAGCTCGGCCTGAAGGATATAAACAGCACCATTCAGGAGGAATTCACCGACAGGCTGGGCGATGTGCTGGAAAGGCAGGAGCGCCTACAGGAGCAGGCTAGACAGGCAAAAAAATTGGATGAGGTGAATAATGGCGGCTAGCAACTTTGATGAACTTGCGGCCCAGCGGGAGCAGTTACAGGCAGATGCTGCCGCAGCATCTGCGGCAGGAGATTATAATTCGGCCTTAGAAATTGCTCGGCAGTTGGAGGAACTCAATATTGCAGAGTTCACTTTGAGTCAGCAGGCCCCACCGCCGGAGCCGCCGATCTACCGCCTGGACGGAGGCCCAGAGTTCCCTAAGTACGGGTAGATTCTGTGATAAATGCG
>DATNQE010000492.1:0-3865 GCA_036702895.1 Trichocoleus sp.
TAGCCCCGCAAGGGTCCTTAGATCGGGTTTTCAGTTGGGGGTTACTCCACTTCAATGAGGAGAGTGTAGTCAGCTTGATTGGCAGACTGTACGTCGACGATAAAGTCGCCGCCCACTGGCAGCTGGCCCTGCCAAGCCAAAACGCCTGTTGCTCCCGGTACCGGCTCGCCGCCGGGGTAGCGCACATCCAAGCGCACTGGACCGGTGACCGTAGGAGTTTCCGCACTGAGCACCTGTCCCTGCTGGGCATTGATTACGTAACGGCGGATACGGCCTGGCCCAACGGACCCGGTGACCTGCACACTTGTCTCTCCTCCCGGAATCTGTACTCGCTGCTCCAGCACTTGAGGTGCTGGCGTGGTGCCAGGGTCAGGAGCCGGCGAGGTTTCCTCTGGCTCAGGAAGAACTGGAGTCGTGCCGGGGTCGGGTTCAGCGGGTTCGGGGGCGGGAGCCTCCTCTAAACTGACGTTGAGGGTATAGTTGCTCTGGGACAAACCCTGCACCGGGCTCAGCTGAATTACATACTGGCCTGAATCGGGCAGTGCTCCCTGCCAGCCCAGTACACGTTGAGCCTGGCCATCAACAGCCTCGCCGTTGGGACCGAGTACCGTCAGTAGCACTCCTTCGCCCTCTAGCTGAGCCACGATCTGCTGTCCCGACTGGGCCTGGAACTGGTAATTCACCGTTTCGTTGGCTCGTAGCGTGCCGTTAAGGGTGCGAGATTCTCCCAAGTTTAGGGCTAACTGCTGGCTGTACTCCACCGGACGGGCTGGAGTGGGAGTGGATGGAGCCGTGGTGAAGCCAGGAGTGGGAGTGGTGGGCTCAACGGTAATGGAGGGTACTGGCGAGGTTGCCACTGGACCGGGCTGCCGATTGAGCAGGCGAACAACCGTGAGTCCAGCTAGACCTGCCAGCAGCGCCAACCCAACTCCGATAGCCGTTACGGCTATTGGGTTCTCCCAAATAGAGTCTTCCTCTGGTGGGGCCGGACGGGTCACTGAAGGTGCAGGTCGGGTCGACGAGGGCGGCACTGGCCGAGTCGGCTGGTAGGCTCGGCCCACGGCGACGGTCCGCATCTGCGAAGGCGTTGCTGCTGCGGTGGCGGCTGCCGGGGCAACTGTTGCAGCGGTAGTCCCGGGGCGGCCGACGACTCCCAGTGCCTGAGCCATTTCGCTGACTGACTGATAGCGGTCGCCTGGTCGGTAGCTGAGCGCCTTGTTGAGCACCTGGGTTAGTCCAGGGCTGGCGTTGGTGTAAAAGCGCTGCCAGTGCCAGGTCAGGTTGACATCGTCAAAAAGCTCCTGGGGTTCACGCCCGGTGAGCAGCACTACTGCTGTCGCTGCCAGGGAATACAGGTCGCTGCTGGGGTAGGCTCGGCCCGACTGCATCTGTTCGCTGGGAGCATATCCCAGCTTGCCAACAGTGGTGGCTTGGTTAGCCGTGCCGTCGTGCTGAAGCCGCGTCACGACTTCTTTAACGACGCCAAAGTCGATCAGCACTGGCAGGCCGTCACTGTGGCGACGAATGATGTTGTCGGGACTGATGTCGCGGTGAATAATGCCCTTGGCATGGATATGGGCCAGCACCGGCAGCATCTGCTGCAGGAATTGTCTCACCTCAGCCTCGGAGAAAGTCATGCCCTGACTCAGGCGCTGGTTGAGCAGGTCGCGGTAGTTTGTGCCCTCAACGTAGTCCTGCACCAAAAACAGCCGCTGATCCTGCTCAAAAGTGGCCCGAAACTGAGGAATTTGAGGGTGCTGAATCTGATAGAGGATATTGGCTTCGCGCTGAAATAGCTCAGTGGCTTTGCTGGAGAAATGATCGGCACCCTGCTGGGGCACAAATTCTTTAATGGCACAGCGCTCGTTGAACCGGCCCAAGTCCTCGGCCAAATAGGTACGTCCAAAGCCTCCCTGCCCCAAAAGCTGGAGCGCTCGGTATCGACTTTGCAGCACGGTGCCAGGAGAAATGGGTGGTTGCATGGTAGGGCTTACGGTGCAGGTAATTAAGGACAGAACGCCAAAAGCGATTTCAGACGCCGCTACAATCAGAAGTCTATTTTAGGTTTTAGCCTGGCGTCTGGGCGTATTCCCTCAGCTATCTTAGCTGCCAGCGCCCGGAGAACCTCAATCCGGCTGCTGTGGCAACCGAACCTTGGCTAAAGGGAAAACACTCCACAATCAGGTGTAACCCCACCGGAGCGTAGGGCATTGGGCTCTGTAGAATAGAGTAAGTTGGGTTTGCAAGCTGCCGTGGGCTGTTCTCCCGGTAACTTTGCTTCTAGAGCTTTAGGTGCAAAGACTATAAGCTGGCAACTCCAGAATTTCCCGATGTCCGGTGCTTTTGCGCTCTTTAAGATTTCGCCCCAAAATGGCATTTAAGGTAACCATGCTGGCAAAACGGCCCATTCTCGTCGGCGGTCTTGGTCTATCAGCTACGCTCTGGCTGCTAGACACGGTTCACTTTAGCTTTTTTGACTCCTCTACGCTGCTGAGCGCGATCGCACTGGGCTCTGGCATTTGGCTGTGGCGCCATCGCGGAGGCAAACCTCAGTCCGTGGAGGCACCCATCAAACAAGCGGATCGGCCTGCGGTGGAGCGGGCTTTGGCGGCCCTCGGCACGCTGACTCAGATGTTGGAAGATGCGATCGCAACAACCCTAAACCCAACGGCTCAATCAGCCTGGCAGTCTTCGCTAGCCGCTTTTCGACAGCAAGCTGAAACGCTCAAGCTCAGTTTGGAGCGGCAGCAGCTTCAGGTGGGCGTACTGGGTGAACCCCGCAGCGGCAAGAGTGCTCTGCTGACTCAGCTGCAGGCTGAATCGGAAGCGGTTGTACCCGCTGTCCCCCGTCTGCATTTTCAAGAATTTTTCCTGCCAGCAACACCCACCTCAGGTGGCTCTGGACCTGCTCTCAGCACAACGGATAACGCCTCAGCCGCCCTTGACCAGCAGGATGCCGTTTTTTTCCTCACGCCTGGTGATTTGACCGACTCTGCCTACTGCCTGCTGCAGCAGCGTCTACAGGCAGGGCAGCGAGTCGTGCTGGTGTTTAGTAAGCAGGACCAGTATCTGCCGGCGGATCGAGAGACGATTGTGCAGCAGCTGCGTCAGCGCGTAGCGGGCTTGCCGGCAGCAGTGTCGGTGGTTGCGATCGCGGCTGACCCGCGTCCTATTAAAGTTCGCCGTCACCATGAAGATGGCCGAGTTGAGGAGTGGCTAGAGCCTGCAGCTCCCGATTTGGCCGCTCTGGCTCCCGTGCTGCAGCAGGTCGCTGCTGACCGAGTAGATCTGGTGCTGGCGACAACCCTGCGCCAGAGTGAAGTGCTGCGCCGCGAGATTCAGGGGGCTCTTAACCAGGTGCGGCGCGAGCAGGCGCTGCCCTTGGTCGAACAGCTGCAGTGGGTGGCCGCAGCCACAGCCTTTGCCAGCCCAGTGCCTAGCCTCGATCTTCTGGCAGCAGTGGCTATTAACGCTCAGCTGGTGATGGATTTGGGCCGCGTTTACGGCTTCAATCTCTCCCTGGAAGAGGCCAAGGTGGCAGCTGGTACTTTGGCCGGTCTGACCGTCAAGCTGGGGTTAGTAGAGCTCTCTAGTCAGGTGCTGACTGTGGCGCTCAAGAGCCACGCGGCTACCTACGTTGCGGGGGGGCTGCTTCAGGGACTCAGTGCGGCCTACCTGACTCGAACTGCTGGCCTTAGCCTGATAGAACATTTTGAAGCCGCTGCTCTGGCAGGTCAGTCAGCAGGTGCCCTGTCTTGGGATTTGGGTCAGCGGCTGCAGGGCCTGTTCCAGCAAAACAGCCAGGCCGCTCTGCTGGGTCGGCTGGTACAGCAGGGTCTAGAGCGCCTGCGCCCAGCTGTAGTCC
>DATNQE010000527.1:0-6449 GCA_036702895.1 Trichocoleus sp.
TGACTAAACCCTTTCGCTTTGAAGAACTGCTGGCTCGAGTGCGGGTGCGGCTGCGACACAGTCAGTCGCCACACCAAGCTGACGACATGCTGCTGAGCGCCAGAAATGTGGTGCTCGACTTGCGGACTCGGCGAGTGCAGGTGGGCGATCGCACAGTCGATCTTTCAGCCCGCGAATTTACTTTGATCGAAACATTAATGCGCCATCCGGGTCAGATTATGAGCCGGGAGCAGCTTTTAGACCATGTTTGGGGCTACGACTACGCCCCCGGCTCCAACGTTGTGGATGTCTATATCGGCTACCTCCGTAAAAAGCTTGGAGATGATCTTATTGAGACGGTTCGTCGGATGGGCTATCGGCTGCAGGTTTAGGCGTGCTTCTCAGAACGATTCTTTGGGGAAGTCGCACTAGACCGCTCCAGTTGCCTCGAAACAACGCTGGATCTTGACCTTTCTCAGGTAATCTCGGAAGGGAAACCTGTTTTGATAAGCGCCATGCTGAAGGCTCTGCTGTTTGATCTAGACGGAACTATAGTCAGCACCGACCCGCTTCACCTGTCGGTTTGGCGAGAGCTTTTGCAGCCCTACGGCTATACCGTAGACAAAGGGTTTTATCAGGCTCGTATCAGCGGTCGGCTCAATGCCGATATTGTGCTCGATTTATTGCCTCAGCTAGGCGCTGAGGGGGAACCCGAGTTCAGCGCGGCCAAAGAAGCTCGCTTTCGGGAGCTAGCGGCAGACGGCCTGACGCCAATGGCGGGGCTGCTACCGATGCTGCAGTGGGGCCAGCAGCAGGGGTTAGCGATGGCGGTAGTAACCAATGCTCCTCGCGCCAACGCTGAATTTATGCTGCAGACAATGGCGCTAGAGCATTACTTCAATCCCGTCGTTCTAGCCGGAGAACTGCCCCTAGGCAAGCCCGATCCGCTACCCTATCAAGAAGCGCTGCATCTGCTTAATCTGAAGCCTGATGAAGCCCTAGCGTTTGAAGACTCTATATCTGGAGTGCGTTCAGCCGTGGGGGCAGGCCTAGTCACCATCGGCATTGCCTCAACTCACACCCCTGCAGTTCTCCATGAGGCAGGGGCTACTCTGGTGGTGCCTGACTTTACCGCCGAAGACCTGCTGCAGTTTGGCCTAATGGCATCGGCGTAAGCAGCAAACGCAACCCCAGGCTAATTTCCCTGCCCCTAGCAAATCTCTGCTGGCAAAACTCCCAACACGGGGCGTGCTGCTGGTGCCGATCATTGAGCGTTAAAATCGCTCAGCGCTAAGCATCACTGCGAGATAAAGCCGGTCAGCAGTAGAGGCAGCAAAATCAGAGCAGCAAAAATCAGCACCAGGGTAGCCGGATCGATCTTAAGAACAGGGGGCGTAGAGCCATTGGGCTTGGAAGGTTTGTCGTCCATAGCGCAGTTCTAAAGGCAGGGCAGCTCTTAAACAGTGCCTGTCATTGTACCGGCTTCGTGTTCTAGGGTATCGCCGATATCAGTACCGGTATGGTAGGCCGCTAGCAGCGCGTCGCTGGTTTTACCCCATGCGATCGCACCCCTTTGATCAATTCCAATTGCCCCAAAATCGCGGCCATTGCAACCAGCCTCGACAAAGGATTTCTCAAACGCCTGTCCCAGACTCAGCCCGTCGGTGACGCGAATGACGATGCGGGCTGCCAAACATTCTTCAATAATGTCTTCACCAATGCCTGTACAGCTAATGCCGGCAAAGCGGTTGGCGTAGTTGCCTGCGGGCATAGCCGAATCACTCACGCGGCCAATGCGCTCAAGGCCCTTGCCTCCAGTCGAAGTGCCAGCTGCTAGCCGTCCCTCGCTGTCGAGCACCACTACCCCAATGGTGCCTCGACGGGCGCTAGTGTCTACCAATTCGGGCTCGGCCACCACCCCAGCCATGGACTTACGGAAGTGGTCAGCTCGCTCCTGCATCCACTCTTGAAGACGCAGATCGGTCAGGGGATCAAAAATCGGTATATTGAGCTCCCGAGCCAGCTCAGCAGAACCATAGTCAGAAAGAATGCGATCGTCGCCATTCTGCAAAAAAGCCGCCAAATCCATCGGGTGCTGCACCCGAGAGACGTTAATCACTCCGCTAAAGCGCTGCGCCATGCCGTCCATCAGCGATGCACTCATGCGAACCTGGCCGTCTGACTGCAGCACCGAGCCTCGCCCGGCATTGAATCGGGGGTTGTCTTCTAGCAAATGACAGCCATAGATAACCGAGGTTTTAGCATCGGCCCCCGCGCTAACTTTGCTGTAAACTTCACTCACAATCTCGTGCAGTTCCTTGCGGACGGCCTCAACCCCGCCTTTGCTGTGGAGGGAGCTACCGGCTCCTCCGTGAATGATGACTTTGGGTTGAATGGGCATAACGATTCCTCGTGAGGGTGACGCGAACTGTAATGGCAGCTTGAGACGGGTGCGTTGGAGCAGCAGGCTGAGGTGAGCAAACGTCACCCGTTAGCAAACACTATTAGCAAACACTACTAGCGAACCCGCATTTGCTAACAAATACACATTCCTGCTGCAAACCTGATTGCCACTAGTGGGCCTAGTGTGCACCAATAGCGTTGCTGATGAGTCTTAGTGCGGACAGCAAACATCTGTCTGCAAATATATTTTTGCTGGCAAACACACATTCTAAGGGGAAGTGATGCCCCTTGGGATCGTCAGAAACAGATTCACAAGACTAGCGCTTTAGACCCCTGCTCTGAGCCTTTGTTTCAGCCCCTTTTAGCCGCAGCGTCTAAACCTTACTCGAGAACCTGTTCTGGAATATTTCCCTGGAATTAGCCGCTACTGGCTCCCTCATCAGCCTGGGAGCGGCGGCGACGGCAGCGCTCGGAGCAGTATTTTACGTCTTCCCAGCAGTCGGCCCACTTCTTACGCCAGGTAAAGGGCCGCTGACAAACCGGGCATAGCTTAGTGGGTAGGTCGGACTTGGAACGCTGACGGGCCATAGAGACTATGCATCAGCCGCCTCGGTTGACCAGGCGGGATGAGCCATCATGGAGGCCATCACCCTAACGCCTCGCAGCTGGTTAGACAGGGGCAGATGACCATCAGGGGCGCTCAAATCCCAAATAAATTCTCCGGGGTAGCGGGTCCAGGTGCTGTCATTGCGCCAGGCAATGCGGCTCCACAGCCGCTCCCAGTTTTGCCCCAACCCCAGCCAAATCTGCCGCTGGCGGGAAAACCCAAACTTGCCCTCGGAGTACAGCTGCCAGAGGGTATCGAGGGTGTGCAGATCGGTACTTGGGAACTGCTCTACCTCGGTGAAATAAAGCCACTTGCGACGAGCAGCATCTGGTCCGGCCAATTCACAGAGCTTCTGCATGTTCACTCGGTCGGCTTCCTCAAAGGACTGGGCTACCAGCAGCGCTTGCAGGGGACCGTAGTCGATGCCACGCTCGGAGGCCATCGGCACTCGACCCTGGGGCCAGTGAGCTTGTAGGAAGTTTTGTAGCTCAGCATCCTGGGTGGCGTGGAGAACCTGCACAATCTTGCCGTCGAGGATCTCTGGTGCTCGATCGCGGCGCTCCAGCAGGACCGCTTTGAGCAGCTCAATGCCCTCATCGCCCAGGCTAACCAACTCGTGAATGGCTGAGAGCTGTTTTTTCAGCGACTCTGCCTGCAGCTGCTGCCGCAAATTCTCCAGAGCATCGCCGTTCTCGGAGGCGGACTGGGGTGACGAAGACGCTGTAAAACTGCTCATGTTAAATCGCTAGGACAATATCCCGAAGAGCGCTGCGGCTTTGCTAAAGTTCACTCTAGCAGGGGTGGCAGCCCCACGGGAGAAAGGTCAATACCTTGATCATAAAAGGGATTGGGAATCCGTGCAGCAATTAAAGGCGTTGATTGCTGCAAATTCATCCTGAACCCCTACCATAGCCCCCTAAATTGTTAACCCTCTTTTAGCGCTGCTGCTGATACCCATGGTGCTCAAGGCTAGCTCTGGCTGTCCTCTGAGGGCGGCTGGTAGCCGTGCTCAAAGGCGAAGCGAATGAGCTGAGAGCGATTTTCTAGCGAGAGCTTGCTAAGAATGTTGCTTAGGTGGGTCTGTACTGTGCGGGGGCTGATAAACAGGCGCTCCCCGATCTGCTTGTTGGTGTACCCCTGGATCACCTCCCAGAAGACTTTGGCTTCTGCGGGGGTGAGGGGTAGGGGGTTGGGAGCAGCGGTAGAGTCGGTTTGCGATCGCACCTGCTGCACCATCCGCTCCACCTGGGCCTGAATCTTCTTAGTGCGATCGATCAGGCCGTTGATCTTGGCAATCAACTCTCTGGGATGAAACGGCTTTACCAGGTAATCGTCAGCCCCAATGTTGTGGGCGTGGATGCGGCTTTCCACCTCGCTCAAACTGGAAAGAAAGATAAACGGCACCAGCTCCCCAGATGGGCTCGCCCGCAGCCGACGACAAAACTCAAAGCCATCCATTTGGGGCATGAGTACATCGGAAACCACGACATCCGGTCTGTGCTCGGTAAACAGCCTTAGGCCATCGGCGGCAGAGGTGGCGTTGATAACCTCAAACCCCTGCTGCTGTAAGCGTCGGCTGAGGGCAGCCTGGAGGGTTAGATCATCATCCACAATCAATACTGTTCTCACTATCAGCTGCTTTCCAAAGATTCTTCAGCAGAAAAACTTTCGACAAACCCTATACATTCGCCAATTGGCAGCAGACTGTCCCTATTCTTAATGAAATCCGTCCCCTAAAAGAGTTTACCGAAGCATTGCTAAATTCAGGAATTTAGAGTAAGTAACGTTAGGTCTTGAAATACACCTTTCCACCAGGTCTTTGTCCCATGTACGAACGGATTAGCCCCCCTACCACAGGGGAACGCATTACTTTCAAAGACGGGGAGCCCATCGTTCCCGATATGCCCATTATTCCGTTCATTCGGGGAGACGGAACTGGGGTTGACATCTGGCCTGCCGCCCAAAAAGTGTTTGACGCAGCGGTTGCCAAAGCCTACGGTGACCAGCGCCAAATCGTCTGGTTTAAGGTCTATGCTGGCGACGAAGCCTGTGAGCAGTACGGCACGTTTCAGTATTTGCCTGAAGACACGCTGGCTGCCATTCGAGACTATGGGGTTGCGATCAAAGGCCCGCTGACTACGCCCGTCGGCGGCGGTATTCGCTCGCTCAACGTGGCCCTGCGGCAGATTCACGACCTCTACGCCTGCGTGCGGCCCTGCAAGTATTACCCGGGCACCCCCTCGCCGCATAAGAACCCGGAAAAGCTTGACGTGATCGTTTACCGGGAGAACACCGAGGACATCTACCTGGGCATCGAATGGAAGCAGGGCAGCGCCATGGCCGATCGAATCATTGAGCTGCTCAATACTGACCTAATTCCCGGTACCCCTGAGCACGGCAAGAAACAAATTCCCCTTGACTCAGGTATCGGTATCAAGCCCATCAGTAAGCACGGCTCCCAACGATTGGTCCGGCGAGCCATTCGCCACGCCCTGCGGCTGCCCAAAGCCAAGCAAATGGTGACCCTGGTGCACAAGGGCAACATCATGAAGTACACGGAGGGGGCATTTCGCGACTGGGGCTACGAGCTAGCAACCACTGAGTTTCGGCAGGAGTGTGTGACTGAGCGCGAGTCGTGGGTGCTCAGCAACAAAGAGAAGAACTCTGACCTCAGCGTTGAAGACAACGCTCGCATGATTGAGCCGGGCTACGATGCGCTGACCCAGGAGAAGAAGGACGCTGTTTCCAAAGAAGTGCAAGGCATTTTGGACGCCATTTGGACGACCCACGGCAACGGCCAATGGAAGGACAAGGTGATGGTCAACGATCGCATCGCTGACAGCATCTTTCAGCAGATTCAGACGCGCCCCGATGAGTACTCCATCCTGGCAACCATGAACCTGAACGGCGACTACCTCTCCGATGCAGCGGCAGCGATTGTGGGTGGCCTGGGCATGGGGCCAGGGGCTAACATCGGCGACAGCTGCGCCATTTTCGAGGCGACTCACGGTACAGCTCCTAAGCACGCTGGGCTGGATCGGATTAATCCCGGCTCGGTGATTCTCTCCGGCGTCATGATGCTGGAGTACATGGGCTGGCAGGAAGCGGCAGACCTAATTAAATCGGGCCTTGCGGCAGCTATTTCAAACGGTGAGGTCACCTACGACCTGGCCCGCATGATGACACCCCCCGTCGAACCCCCGTTGAAGTGCTCAGAGTTTGCAGACGCCATCATCCATCACTTCGACGACTAACCCAAGCAGCAATTCAGCAGCGTAACAGAAGGGCAAGTGTCGTTTGACCCTGCCCCTCCTGCCTCAGAGCGCTGTAGAGTTGACTGATTGGCTACGGCGAGGGTCCATTGGGATCAGAAAACGTATAGATATACCCTCCCCCCGTATGGGAACCCGGTGGCCGAGGAACGGTAAAAGGGTCAGGCGCAGGGGTTGGGGCAGTGGGT
>DATNQE010000532.1:0-2732 GCA_036702895.1 Trichocoleus sp.
ACGACTTCAGGCCTGTTTGTGTTTAAACCTCATCGTCTTCAAACTGAAGGGCTATCTTGATACCGCCAATTGTGTTGGCCGCTAGGTTGTAGATAAGTCCGCCCACGTAGCCAGAGAAAAAGCCCAACACGCCGTAGGCAAGGGGAAAGCCGATGGTGGCTGCGATCGCAAGCACCAATCCTCCGAGAAATCGCCCCTCGGAAAAGCTGCCTAAAAGCCCTGCAATGCCAAAAATCAGGCCAAATACGATCCCGGCGACGGCTAAAACGGCTGCCTGCAGCTTGCCTAAAGAAAACGAATCGATTTTGGTGAGGGTGACCTTACGCGCCATGTTGGCCTGCCGTTGCACTCATGCCTCAAGAAACCTGCCTAAACAATGCCTAGATAGTAGTGCTCTGCTGGGGGCTCGTTAGCGGCTGCCCAAAATGAATAGCCCCAGCATCGTGACGCTGTTCCAGGCGCTGTGGAGCAGCATGGGGGCTAACAGGTTGCGCGAACGGGTGTAGACAAAGCCCAGCACCACCCCTAGCAGCGTCAGCGGCAGCACTTCCGAAAGGCTCAGGTGGGCAGCGGCAAAAATAAAGGCGCTCAATCCGATAGCTCCCCACGCCGGCATGTAGCGGGTCAATGAGGGCAGCAGAAACCCTCGAAATAGAGCTTCTTCAAACAGCGGGGCCGCCACCGCTGCCGTCAGGAGAAAGACCAGCAGTGCTACCGGGTCCTGCTCTTCTAGCACGGTTTGCAGCAGGGGATTACTGCCGCCCTGGCCCTGCCAAAGCTGCTGATTGATCAGCGATACGCCCAGCATCAGCGGCAGCGCCACTAGGTAGCCGCCCAGGCCCCATAGCCACCAGCGGCCCTTGAGATCGAGACGAAACAGATCGCGAGAAAGGGGCCGATAGGGACGAATTGACCAGGCCAAGACGCCAATGCCGCCCGCCGCCATCAGCAGGTAGTAGGCCATGGAGTAAAAGGCTCTGGCTCGGTTGCTAAAGGCGCTCACGTTTAAGCCCAAGCTGCCGAGCAGCAGCGGCAACGCAATCTGCCCGACAAAGAAAAAACCGACTACCAGCACCTGCCAAATGATTTCTGCATCCCAGGGAATCTCCCAGCGCTCTCCGGCATGGCGCATCAGCAGCGACTGGGCCCCTCGGGTAACCCGCTGCACCAGTAGACCAACCAGCAGGCCTGCCCCAGTCAGCGCTCCTAAAGCCGGCACGATACCGACCAGCCCCAGCTTAACTAGCTTTTGCTCAGCCACAGCTTGCTCTTCAGATAGCAGGGCCGCTCGCTGCTCTAGCTGCTCGTTAACGGTGTAGAGCTTTTCTAGGGCCCGATAGCGAAACCAGCCTTCTAAATCCTGGTTAAACTGCTGCTGAGCGTTCTCGGACGGGCGATTCTGCCAGAGATTAATCAGCGCGATCGCAGTTTGAGCCTGGTGGGTATCTGCCGGAACCAGGGTCTTGACCTGCTGCCACTGCTGTATGGCGGCCTCGGTCTTATCCTGTTGGGCCTGCAGGAGACCAATTCGCAAATCCAGCTCGCTCAGCAAGTTTTGCTGCTGCGTTACAGAGGCTTGAAGCCGACGAGACAAGGGCTTGCCCTCATCGGTCGCGGCAGCCACATTCAGTTCCTGGATCTGCTGCTGCGAGCGTGCGATCGCATTTTTCGCCGTCTGCCGTACCTCCTGATATTCCTCCAATGCCGCCTGCACCGGGTCACGGCCCAAGAGGCCAGCGCGAATGGCGGAGCGCTGCTCCTCCGGCAAAGCCTCTGCCTGCCAGGCGCTGCCCTGGAGCAGCAGGTCGGTCTGGTAGAGCTGCAGGCGGCTGGCCACTTGGGGCTGGCTCCAGCTGCTCACCAGGGACTGGCCCATGACCACGCCGACCAAAATCGTCAACGTCACCAGCACCAGTCGCTTTAGGGAAAATGGCCCAAGGGCTTTTGTCTCAGGAGTCATGCTGTCATGGTTAGAGGAATACACACTGGGCTGTGGGAACACGCGCCTGCAGCCGCTCCATTATCTCACTCTGGTATCTCACCTAGTATCTCGCTGGGGCTGGTTGGCTCTACGGCTGCGGTAGGTCTACCCAAAGGAGTAAAATTAGCAGTTGGCTGAGCGCAGTATTTGAGGACAGACCGCTGAAAACCCGCGTAATTATCATCCGCCACGGGCAGAGTAGCTACAACCAGCTAAAGCTGATCCAGGGCCATTGCGACGACTCTTCTTTGACCCCAGAAGGGGAACAGCAGGCCCGGCGCGTGGGCCAGGCGCTCACCGGCATTCCCTTTGATGCGGTGTGGTCAAGTCCTTTGCAGCGGGCCCGTAAAACCGCTGAGCTGATTGTAGAAGAACTGCGCAGCGAGCTGCCCCAGGTTCCCACTCCCCAGTACTCCGACGATCTTAAGGAAATCAGCCTGCCGCTGTGGGAGGGCATTTCGTTTACCGAGGCAGAAGCCAAGTATCCCGAAGAGTACCGCGCCTGGCGCCAGGACCCGCTGAACTTCTCCATGCAGGTGCCGGGTGAGGGCGGAACGGTTGCCTTCTACCCGGTGCGAGAGGTGCAGCAGCAGGCAGAGCGCTTCTGGCAGCAGCTCTTGGCTAGCTCGGCAGGTAAGACGATTTTGGTGGTGGCTCACAGCGCCATTAATCGAGCGCTGCTCAGCACGGCTTTGGGTCTGGGTCCTGAGCGCCACAACAACCTGTTCCAGGCGAACTGCGCTATTAGCGT